>CAZOXC010000008.1:0-7853 GCA_964583205.1 uncultured Pirellulaceae bacterium
TAAATAGGCCTGATTCCGGCACAATTTGAAACAAGTGGCTTTAGCGGGGGTATTTTGAGTGTTGCTTGACAAAACCTAAAGAACTAGTAGACTAGTACAATGTTTTAATGGGGTGCCGAGCATGAAGCTGCCGATCAAGATAAATACCGAACATGGAATTCCGATCTACGTCCAGTTGGAAGAGCAGATCAGATTTTTGATCCATAAAGGGAATGTCAAGGTCGGTGAAATGATGCCCACGGTTCGCGAATTGGCAGTGCAGTTGCACATAAACAGCAATACGGTTGCCCGTGTTTACCGCGATTTGCAGCGTGAGGGGATCCTTGAATTGAAACGGGGCGTGGGAACGTTTGTTGCCGTCCGTCCCAAATTTCAACCGTTGGCCTCTGCAGCTTCCAAGCGGTTGGAGCGTCAGGTCGACAAATTGATTGCCCTGGCAAAAAAACTGAACTTTAAACCAGTTGAACTTTCACAATTGATCCGAACCCGATGGGAGGAGAAGAAATGATGAAAGGTACTTTGAACATTATTTCGTTGGTGTTGGCTTTGATCACTGCCGGAGTGTGCGCCTTGACCTACAGTTTTAACATGCCCCAGGTTTTGGTTGTGGGGCTGGCGGTAGTAGGGTTGTTTGTCGCCCTGTCACCTCGCGTAATCCAGGATTGGGAACGCGGGGTCATGTTACGTCTGGGCAAGTTTACAGCGGTTTTGGAACCCGGAGTCAACTGGGTGATACCAGGCCTGGACTCGATCGCTCGTCAGGTCGACATGCGGATTCGCTCCACATCGTTTTCTGCCGAAAAAACACTAACTGAAGATACGGTGCCGGTGAACGTTGACGCTGTTCTATTCTGGGTCGTCACAGATGCTCGACGAGCAGTTCTGGAAGTGGAAACCTACGAACAGACAGTGCGCTGGGCCGCGCAAACTACGTTGCGAGACGTGATTGGGAAATCCGAACTGGTGCGTATGATCTCTGACCGTGAGGCACTGGATGTCGAGTTGCAAAAGATCATCGATGCCAAGACCAGCGAGTGGGGTGTCACGGTTCAATCGGTGGAAATCCGTGACGTGAGATTGCCTGCCGGTTTGGAAGATGCCATGAGCCGAAAAGCGCAAGCCGATCGCGAGAAGGAAGCTCGAGTAATTCTGGCTGAAGCCGAGCTGCAGATTGCTGAACAAATGAAAGAAGCCGCCGATATCTATGAAATTCACCCAGCTGCCATGCAGTTGCGGGCCATGAATATGACTTACGAGGCGGTCAAAGAGAAAGGTGCGTTGATGGTGCTGCCAAGTTCCATTGCGGATTCGATGAACTCGACCGCGATCGCTGGACTGGCTGGCTCGGCTTTCGAAAATCACTCGCCTGTGGAAGGTGCGGCATGATTAGGATCCCTGGATCGGTTCCGATGTTGGCCAAGTATTTCAAGAACGTCAGCTTCACCGATCAGAATCAACAATTCGCGCGGGCGACGGCGATGCCAATGTTCGATGGCGGTGGGCAAACTCATGCTGTACTGCTGATAGAGTCGGGCAGCGGCACAATCTGGTACTTTGATCGTTCGCTGGGCCAGGTGATTCGCAAGTTCGGCAGGCGACTGCTGTTTACCGGGCAAATTCGTCGAGTCGATTTCGATTCAATCGGTGCTTTGCAACAGCTCTGGCATTATGATCCCTGGTGGTTATTGACCGAGGAGCGCTACCACGACAACGAATTTGTGCCGGCGCTCAAGTCGACCAATTGCGTCAATCGGTTCAACGAAAAGATCACCGGGGTTTACTACCGCGCGGATCTTGATCAAGTCTCGTATATTCGCAGACCGTGTTCGATGTATGGTCAGCAAATGAAAAAGTTTGCACCTGGGATGTTGCCACTACGCGATGTGAACTCGGGGCTGCTACCAAGGCAGCAACCTCTGGAATCTGGATGGCGAGTCAGTCCGTTCTGGAGCCGTTAACTTTCGATCGCCTTAACTCCGGCGATCGCCTTAACACCCAACAATCGACTTAGCGGCCTTGGAAGCGACTTAGGTCGATGACTCTCTCGGCCGTTACGTGCGAAAGGTTCAATTGCTGATTGAACCCCAGTTGTCCCACCACTCCAATTTCGCGTTCCAGGTATCGGTGCAAATTGACTCCGGGCGCTGGAGAAACGTGGTAAAGAATTTTTCCACCACGATCCTGAAGAACGTAAGTCGGACGATTGCGTCCGCTGTTGCGAACCAGTTCATTGAGGATTCCGGTGGCGTCATAGAGCGAAGGCGAAACGCCGGATGCCGACGCGTAACGGTCGCCAGTTTGTTGGGAATAGTTGTTGGAGTCGAACGAGTTCCCCAGTGAGCTGGCGGTTTGATTCTGGTCGAAGCCGGTTCGCTGACCGTTGGTCGCATAGCCGGCTTGGATTTTCCGAAACTTTCGCAGCTTCTCCATGATGCGGTTGGCTTGTTGTTGCTCGTTGGGATCTTGAGTGTTCTCCAGCAGGAATCGAGCCTCGGCTTCGATGGGTTCCAATTGATATCGGTTGGGTTCCAAGGCGCTCTGCCGGGTCAACATCAGCTCCAGTCGCTGAATGCGCTGGCTGAAGGTGCCCGACGCGGGAATCACAGGCTCGTTCAAACCGACTTCGGGCCGCGAAGTTGAGCCGCTGTTGTTTGAGTATGAATTCGAGTACGTGTTCGAGTTGTAGTCGACTTGTTGAATCGGCACTTGAGTGGAGTTCGAATTCAATTGTGGTTCTCGAAAGGAATTGTCTTCGGCAAACGTGCTTGCTGCAGAAGTAAAGTCACTGACTGATTTGTCGGATTGTCGCCAGCCGCCTTGTGGGCTGTCTGTGGTGCCAGCCGAGGGCTGATTCAAATTGGCGTTCGCGAAGTTGTCGCCGCTGCGAGAATTCAATTGACCAGCGGTGGAACCCACACTGACGATATCAAATTGGCTGGCGGGCGTTGGTCTACCGTTGGGAATCCGATTGGTGGGTGCCGCCAATACAGAATTGTTCGAAACGGGATTGGAAACGATCGACGGTGCGTCCAATTGTTCTTGTTCGCGAATCCAGTTCGCATCGTCGAACTGTAGTTCGGAGAGTACAGAATTGCCGGTGGCGGCCAAGTTGGGCAGCGTCAGGTCGCCGGCCGGAGTGGGTTGGCCAGATTGATTGGCGCGAGCCTGGGTGCGAGGCTTGGGAATGTCGATTTTTCGGCCGGTGGGTGTAATTTGTGACTCGTGAATCCAGCGGAATTCTCCTCGCGGCGGCGCGATTTGAACCCAGTCGGGTTGTCCGGATTCCAGCACATACTGTTCACGCACGATTCCGAATATTTTCAGATGTTCGCCTTGCTTGAGTCGGATTTGCCAGAGTGGTTTCTCGGCAATGCCAACGTGAGTTCCGACCCAGCTTTTGGCGGTATCCGAAGTGACTCGTGCAGTTTGGTTGTTCAGCAATTCGATATTGTCTGCCAGGACCAGGCTGAAACTATTGGCGGTTGGCTTGATGGCGCACCATCCACCGGTTTGTTCGTAAACTTCGACGGTGGTTCCGGCGTCCAGTTTTTCTGTTACGTAAATGTTTCTGGCCGGGCCGGCATGAACATCTGCACCGCCAGAGTTGGTTCGAGCATAGTAGGGCTCGAATTGTTGGGCTCGCAATTGCGAGGGACCAAAACTGGCAAACAGGAAAAACAATATTAAAACGGTACGAACCAACAGTGTCGGGCGCATAGTTTCATCCATGAAATCGCGGAACTTTGGGTCAGCTTTTACAGAAAGCGGAATTTTCGCTCAATATCACTCAAGTTCCGCTGAAAGCCTCAAGTCCGTTGCGTGATTTGCCGGACTTTAATTGCTAGCGAAACGGTGGCCACGCTGCGGACCCAGTTTCGTCGGAGTAATAATCTCCGGTCCGGATTCGGTCATCAGAATCGTGTGTTCGAATTGAGACGACAGCTTGCCATCTGCCGTGCGAACCGTCCAGCCATCTTTGCGATCCAAACGAGTCGACGCGGTTCCCAGGTTGATCATGGGCTCGATCGTAAAGCACATGCCTGGATCAAGCCGATCACTGCGACTGCTGCGAGTCGGCACATGTGGAATGTTGGGTCGTTGGTGAAAGAAGATTCCGATACCGTGCCCAACGTACTTGTCCACGACACCATATCCCAGTTCGCGTCGAGCGTAGGCAACGATCGTTTCGCCGATTACGGAAATCGTGCAGCCGGGAGTCAAAGAATCGATCGCTTTGTAAAGACAATCAAAGGCCGCCTGAGTCACAGCCACTGCTTGCGGTTCACACTTGCCGATCAAAAAAGTTTCTGATTGATCCGCGTGCCAGCCATCGACGATCGAGGTCAAGTCTACATTGACAATATCCCCGTCCCGCAGCTCGTAGTCCGAAGGAATGCCATGACAAACCACTTCGTTGACACTGGTGCAGCAGCTTTTTGGGAACGGACCCACATCGCCCTGGTATCCCAGACAAGCCGGAATGTGACCATGATCCAGGGTGTAGTCGTGAATCAATTTGTCAATTTGAGCGGTCGTAATTCCAGCCTGAACATGGCCTCGCACAAAATCCATCAACTGCGCGTTAAACCTGCCAGCTACTCGCATGAATTCACGTTCTTCTTCGACGAGTCGCAGTCTGGGCTTTTTCCGAATCATTTGTTGGCCGATGAATTCTGGTAATTACGAAGACCCTGTGGTCCAACAATCATATCATTTAACAGACAAAACTCCATTCTGGATTTCTTTTTGATCAAAAAGACCGGCAGATTGCAGCTATCGAAACCGTCATATTCGTTCCGGTTTTCATGGGTTAAAATGGCCGGGAATCTGCACGAAATTGAATTCAAGTGAACTTGAGCGGCCAAGTTTCGCTCTAGCGGATAACCCAATTTAACTGCTTGCCCTTTTTCTTAATCACAAATATTTGACCGAAATGCCTAGATATAATCCTGCGGAAATTGAGCCCAAATGGCAAAGGTACTGGCAAGAGAACCAGACCTTCAAAACTCCCGAGTCGGTTGATGGTGAAAAACTGTACGTACTCGACATGTTCCCCTACCCCAGTGGTAGCGGACTTCATGTTGGACACCCGGAAGGCTACACAGCGACGGACATCGTTTGTCGATACGGTCGTATGCAGGGCAAGTCCGTTCTGCATCCGATGGGTTTCGATTCCTTCGGGCTGCCCGCTGAAGAATACGCGATTCGAACAAATACACCGCCTCGCGAATCAACCGAGAAAAATATTGCAAACTTTCGTCGCCAGCTGAGAATGTTGGGTTTCAGTTATGACTGGGAGCGAGAACTGGCAACCACGGACGTTGATTATTTCCGTTGGACACAATGGATCTTTCTGGAGCTTTTCGATACCTGGTTCGATGCTGAACAACAAAAAGGTCGACCAATTTCCGAACTGCCGATCCCCGGTTCGATCAGTGCTCAAGGCGAATCGGCTGTCCGCCAGTTTCAAGATCGACATCGGCTGGCTTACCAGTCCGACGAACTGGTGAATTGGTGCCCTGCCCTGGGCACCGTGCTTGCCAACGAAGAAGTCATCGACGGTAAGAGCGAGCGAGGCGAACATCCGGTCGAACGGATTCCGCTGCGGCAATGGATGCTGAGAATCACGGCCTATGCCGATCGTCTGGAAAGTGACCTGGAAGGACTGGATTGGTCGCACGGGATCAAGAAACTGCAGAGCGACTGGATTGGCCGCAGCGAAGGTGGAGAAGTTGATTTCTACATTGGCCCGCAGGACAATTTTTCGATCTGGCAGGAGACTCGTGGCAAGACGGGGTTCCCCGAACAACCCGATAACGACGTGCTGCGAATTTATACAACGCGACCTGACACTCTGTTCGGCGCAACCTATATGGTGATCGCGCCCGAGCATCCGGCTGTCGCTTCACTGACAAGCGACGAGCAGCGCAACGAAGTCGAAGCCTATTGTGCCAAAGCCGCCAATCGCAGCGAAAGGGACAGACAACAGACAGCGAAAATAAAAACGGGGGTCTTCACTGGTTCTCACGCAATCAATCCCGTCAATCAAGAACCGATCCCCATCTGGATCAGCGACTACGTTCTGATCAGTTACGGTACCGGTGCCATCATGGCCGTGCCCAATCATGACGAGCGTGATTTTGAATTCGCAACGCAGTTTGAACTTTCAATTCGACCGGTCGTCGATCCAGAAAAGCAAAAAGGCGTTGACCGGGACAAGGTTCTGGCCAGCAAGGAATGCTTTTCAGGTTCCGGCAAAGCAGTGAATTCCGGGCAGTATGATGGCCTGACCACGACGGAGCTGAAGTCGAAGATTGTTGCCGATCTTGGTGAGCAAGGTCTTGGCAAAGCCGCCGTGAATTACAAACTGCGAGACTGGCTGTTCAGCCGTCAGCGATTTTGGGGCGAGCCGTTTCCGATTCTGCACGAACTGGATGAAAATGGTGAGCCCAACGGAATGATCCGTGCAGTGGATCAAGCCGATCTGCCGGTCGACCTGCCTCACATCGAAGACTACAAGCCGCACGGTAAACCGGAACCGCCACTGGGTAAAGCGGATGACCAGTGGCTATATCCAGTGATCGACGGCAAAAAATATCGCAGGGAAATAAACACGATGCCGCAATGGGCGGGCTCGTGCTGGTACTATCTGAGGTTCATCGATCCGAAAAATGATCAAACATTTGTGGATCGTGAAAAAGAGAAACAATGGATGCCAGTCGACCTGTACGTTGGTGGTGCCGAACATGCTGTGCTGCACCTGCTGTATGCTCGCTTCTGGCACAAAGTGCTTTTCGATCGCGGACATGTCAGTACGGTCGAACCGTTTCAAAAACTGGTGAATCAAGGAATGATTCTGGGCGAAGTGGAATTCACTGCCTTCCGCGACTTTGATGAACAATGGGTTAGCTCGGCCGATGTGATTGAAGATGAAGAAGGTCAGTCGATTCGAAAATCCGACAAAGCCCAACTGAATTCTGTGAAACTTGAACATGATCAAGTTGAAAAAATCGGTGATACGTTTGTGCTGATCGCCGACCAGTCGATTCGAGTCGACAGTCGTGCTCACAAGATGTCAAAGAGTCGAGGCAACGTAATCAACCCTGACGAAATCGTTGCCGATCATGGGGCGGACTCGCTACGAATGTACGAGATGTTCATGGGTCCGCTGGAAGCTCCCAAACCCTGGAGTACAGCCAGCGTCAACGGGATTCGATCTTTTCTGGACCGATCCTGGCGAATGATCGTCGACGACTCGACAGAAATTACAAAACTGAATCAGAGTGTGTCCGATCGTGAACCGACGGAAGAAGAAGAGCGCCTGATACACAAAACCATCAAGGCAGTTACGGCCGATATTGAATCGATGAGTTTCAATACGGCGATTGCCAGAATGATGGAGTTCGTCAACTTTTTTACCAAGCAGGAGACTCGTCCTAAATCCTGCATGGAACGGTTCGTGCTGGTGCTTTCGCCTTTCGCGCCGCACGTTGGAGAAGAACTCTGGCAAGTACTGGGGCACGAAAATACTCTGGCTTACGAAGCCTGGCCAAAGTTCGATGAATCGCTGACGGTCGACGCTTCGGTGGAAATCCCGGTTCAGATTCGCGGCAAGCTGCGTTCCAAGATCAAAGTGGCTCGAGGAACTTCTCGCGAGGACTTGGAGTCGATTGCCCGGAGCGATGAACGGATTGCCGAACTACTGGACGGCAAGGAAATTGTGAAGGTCGTGGTGGTTCCCGATCGCCTGGTCAATTTTGTGCACAAGTAAGCCGACTGTGAAACGGTGATTGACGATACGGTGACTGGCGAAACGGTGACTGGCGAAACGGTGACTGGCGAAACGGTGACTG
>CAZOXC010000008.1:7953-17153 GCA_964583205.1 uncultured Pirellulaceae bacterium
CGAAACGGTGACTGGCGAAACGGTGACTGGCGAAACGGTGACTGGCGAAACGGTGTTTGCGTGAGAGTTACTTTCAAAGAGCTGGCCGATTCCCCTGCCAAGTTGCGAGGATTTCAATCTCGTTTACTTAATTGGTACAGGGAAACACATCGGGACTTGCCTTGGCGAAAAAAAATCAGTCCCTATCGAACCTGGGTCAGCGAGATCATGCTGCAGCAGACTCAGGTCGATACGGTGATCCCTTATTTCGAGCGTTTCCTGAAACGATTCCCGACCGTAAAAGAACTTGCCCAAGCCGGGCAAGCTGAAGTTTTGAAATACTGGGAAGGGTTGGGCTACTATCGACGGGCGCGTTCATTGCATGAAGCTGCGAAACAGATCGTCGCAGAACATGGTGGCAAATTTCCACTTGAGCTTGATTCCGTTCTGGCTTTGCCCGGAATTGGAAGGTATACCGCTGGAGCCATTCTTTCGATTGCCGACGGACAACGCTTGCCGATTCTGGAGGGCAACACGATTCGGTTGCTGGCTCGACTGGATGGGAATTGCAGCGATACAGCGAAGACGACGACTCTCGAACAGTTGTGGCAATTTTCGGAATCAATTCTGCCAAAGCGAAACTGCGGTGACTTCAATCAGGCCTTGATGGAACTGGGTAGCCAGATTTGCCGGCCTGGCGAGGCGCTGTGCGAAAAATGTCCGGTGGCTCAGTATTGCTCGGCATTCGAAATGGATAAAGTTGATCAGATTCCGGTATCCAGCAAGCGTCAGAAGACGATCGAGATTTACGAATCGTTGTTGATGGTGCGACGAAACGGCCGTTACCTTGTTCGAGAATGTCTGGAGGGCCAGCGCTGGGCGGGTTTGTTTGATTTTCCTCGACTCCAGTCTCAAAAATCCAGGTCGACCAACCTGAAATTAGCCAGATTTTTGCAGCAGGAAGCAAGTCTCACGGCGGATTTTGCCGCACCCGCGCTTAATTTGATTCATCATGTTACAAAATACAAAATCAACTTGAGCGTTTACGCGCCAACCAATGTTGCTGGAAAACTGACGGTCGATAGTCAATATCAATGGGTGACCGACCGTCAGTTGGAGCGACTGCCTTTGAACGTGACGGCGCGAAAAGTTCACAATCAATTCATAACCAACAAAGTTTAAGGTGTTTTGGATTCTATGAGCGATGATTCCCGGGAACGACTTGGAGAACTCCGAGTCAAAATTGACGACGTTGATCGTCAGCTCATTTCATTGATCAATCAGCGAGCCAAACTGGTTGTCGAAGTCGGCGAGGTCAAGCGTGTGGGCAAGCTGCCGATCTATGCGCCCCATCGAGAGGCGCAGTTGTTGGAGCGAATTCTCAATTTGAACGAGGGTCCGATTCCCAATCGTACTCTGGAAGCAATTTACCGGGAATTGATGAGCGGAAGTTTCGCTTTGGAACAGCCCTTGAGGATCGGATACCTGGGCCCGGCGGGAACCTACAGTCATATGGCCGCTACGAAGCACTTTGGTTCCAGTGTCGAGTTCGAAAACTTGCGAGCGATTCAGGGTGTGTTTGAAGAGGTGAGTCGCGGGCATGTCAACTATGGCCTGGTGCCAATTGAGAACAGTACGGGCGGTGGGGTCACTGAAACTCTGGATGCACTCAGCGAATACAAAACCCAACTGAATATTTACGGTGAAGTGCAGTTGGCCGTGCATTCCGCGTTGTTGGCGAATTGCCAGCCTCATGAAGTGCGACGAATTTATTCCAAGGGCGAAGCGTTTTCCCAATGTCGCAACTGGTTGTCGACGCAGTACCCGAAGGCCGAATTGATTCCGGCCGAAAGTACCGCAAAGGCTGTACAGCGAGCCAAAGAAGAAATTGAAGCCGACCCGGATGCCGGCGTCGCCGCGATCGGCTCGTCACTGGCGGGGGAAATTTATGGGCTACATAATCTGTTCGAAAAAATCGAGGACCGGCAGCACAACATTACCCGGTTCCTGATTCTTTCGAAAACGGAGACCGAGATTTCGGGCGAGGACAAGACTTCGATCATGTTCACCACCGACGATCGCCCCGGCAGTTTGGTGAATGTCTTGAACGTGTTTAAACGAGCCGGAATCAACTTGACTCACATTGATAAACGGCCCAGCAAGGAAGTGAATTGGGATTACACGTTTTTCGTCGACACGATGGGGCACCAGAAGGATGCTGCTTTTGCGCAAGTGATCGGAGAGGCTCGGGCACATTGTAAGCAACTGGCGGTACTGGGAAGTTACCCGCGCAGCACTCGGGTTCTCTAAACGTCATGCCGGTTCAGGGAGGCGGCGGTTTTGCTTCTACAGCATCCGGCCCTTGGCCATGGCCGTTTCAGCTTTTTCGATAAACGAGGGGTCGCGAGTATGCTCGAAGGCCCGTTGGTAGGAAATGCTTAGAGCCGAGTAGTTGAACGAGTCATTGGGTTCCAGCTCGACAGCCTGCTCGGCATGGGCAACGGACTTCTCGTAATCTTTTACGTTGTGATAGAGTACTGACAATGCCAGGTGAGCGCGAACGAAACTCTCGTCCAGCCCTAGCAGCTCATTGTACTTGGCAATCGACTCGTCGAACTTGCCCTCGTCTTTCAACGCAGCGGCTTCATTTTCCAACTTGATAGTCTGTTCTGACATGGGAAGGATCCTGGTCTTTATTTCTAGTGGCCAAGTTTGCAGTATCGCCTTCAGGCGGAATTTTCCAAGCTTCCGGCTGAAGGCGATACCACCAGCGGTGTCCCTCTCCCATTGGGGAGAGGGTTTGAGCAAGAGTCAAAAACTCCTAGCTGTTTTCAATTTCTGCCTGAGCAGCAGCC
The DNA here is from genome assembly GCA_964583205.1 of uncultured Pirellulaceae bacterium. Lineage (GTDB taxonomy): Bacteria > Planctomycetota > Planctomycetia > Pirellulales > Pirellulaceae > CALMEE01. The sequence goes on from CAZOXC010000008.1 coordinate 10,788, forward strand.
AGTCGAGCAATCGGAACCCGGAATGGCGAGCAGCTTACATAATCTAAACCGACATTCACGCAGAACTTAACTGAGTTTGGTTCACCACCATGCTCACCGCAAATTCCACATTTGAGTTTCGGCCGGGTTTGGCGGCCTTTAGTGACTGCCATTTCCACAAGTTGCCCAACTCCGGTCTCATCGATTTGAGCAAAAGGATCGACTTCCAGCATCTTCTTGTCGAGATAGTCGGGCAGAAAAGTCCCGATGTCGTCGCGGCTGTAACCAAACGTCATTTGCGTCAAGTCGTTGGTGCCGAAGCTGAAGAACTCAGCGGTCTCGGCAACTTCATCGGCAGTCAAAGCTGCTCGAGGAATCTCGATCATCGTTCCAACCAGATACTTGAGCTTGGACTTCTCACGCTTGATGATCTCGTCGGCGACTTCCCGAACAATATCTTCCAGGAAGTCCAGTTCGGCTTTGGTGCCGATCAGCGGAATCATGATTTCGGGCAGGACTTTATGGCCTGCTTTGGTGACTTTCACTGCGGCTTCGATAATGGCCTTGGTCTGCATTTCGCAGAGGACCGGATAGGTAATGCTCAATCGACAACCTCGGTGACCAAGCATCGGGTTGAATTCGTGCAGTTCGGCAACACGATCCTTGATTTTGGCAAGCGGCACGTTGAGTTCGCGAGCCATCTTTTTCAAGTCAGCTTCCGATTGCGGCAGGAATTCGTGTAGTGGTGGATCCAACAGACGAATCGTAACTGGTTTGCCAGCCATGGCTTTGAAGATTCCTTCAAAGTCTTTTCGTTGGTGCGGCAAGAGTTTCTTGATCGCCTTGTTACGAGCCTTTTCTTCATCGGAAAGAATGAAACGACGGACATCGGTGATGCGATCGCCTTCGAAGAACATGTGCTCGGTTCGGCACAAGCCAATTCCTTCAGCGCCGAACGAAATCGCTGCTTTGGAATCTTTGGGCGAGTCCGCATTGGTTCGCACTTTGATCTTGCGGAACTTGTCCGACCATTCAGAAACGGTTTCGTAGAGTTTGAAGATCCAATGTTTCTGGGCCGCTTTTTTACCTTCCACCAGGCCAGCGACAACTGGCGAAGACTCTGAAGGAATTTCACCCAGATAGACTTTGCCAATCGAACCGTTCAAGGAAATCACGGTGCCTTCCTTGTAGGTCTTGCCCTTAACGGTCACCGAACCCTTTTTGTAATCGATTTTCAATTCGCCGGCACCGCAAATGCAGCACTTGCCCCAACCGCGAGCAACCACGGCCGCGTGCGAAGTCATACCACCGGTACTGGTCAGAATTCCTTCGGCAGCATCCATCCCGCCAACATCTTCCGGCGATGTTTCATGTCGAACCAGAATGAGTTTGGCATTCGGATTCTTCTTTTTGATTTGCTCTGCTTTGTGCGAGTCCAAAACGATCTCGCCCACAGCTGCTCCAGGCCCTGCTGGCAGGCCGGTGCAAATTGGATCCATCGTTGATTCGATTTTCGCGTCAAAGATCGGGAACAGCAATTGTTCCAGGTCGGAACCGGTCACGGTCAGCAGCGCGGTTTTTGGCGAGTGCAACTTGGGCAGCTTGGCACCCGTAATCACATCCTTACCAGTCGCCATTTCCACCGCCCAGCGAACGCCGGCGATACCTACACGCTTGGCATTGCGAGTCTGCAGCATGAACAACGTGCCTTGCTCAATCGTGAACTCGACATCCTGTGGATAGCGATAATGCTTTTCCAGTTGCTCCATCACTTTATAAAGTTGCTTGCCAGCTTTAACGAGTCCCTTGTCGTCTTCGTTCTGCAGTTCGTCGAGGTTTTCGGGAGTTCGGATCCCGGCCACCACGTCTTCACCCTGAGCGTTCTTGAGATACTCGCCCATCGGTTTGGCTTCGCCCGTCGAGCCATCGCGGGTAAACGCAACACCGGTCGCACAATCGTCGCCCATGTTGCCGAACACCATCGCTTGCACGTTAACGGCAGTTCCAATCAGCCCGGTGATCTTGTTGAGGACCCGGTATTTAACCGCTCGTTCGTTTTGCCATGATTCGAAAACGGCGTTGATCGCCAGTTCCAATTGCTTCATTGGATCCTGCGGGAAAGGAGCTTTTACATGTTTCTTGTAAAGCTTTTTGTATTCGTCAACGACTTCTTTCATTTGGTCGGCTGACAAATCCGTATCATGCTTGGCCTTGTACTTCTTCTTGATTTTTCCAAGTACCGCTTCGAAGTGCTTGTGCTCCAGGCCGGACTTTTCGCCCATCACCACGTCGCCGAACATGTCGATGAATCGTCGGTAACAGTCCCAGCCAACTCGAGCATTATTCGTCTTGGCGATGAAGCCTTTAACGGTGGTATCGTTCAAGCCCAGGTTCAAGACTGTGTCCATCATGCCCGGCATGGAAACCGCAGCACCACTTCGTACTGAAACCAGGAGCGGATCATTGGCATCGCCAAACTTTTTGCCAAGCTCTTTCTCCAGCACTTTGATGTTGGCCTTGATGGCATCGTTCAGGCCGGCTGGAGCCTTTTTACGATTTTGATAGTACTCGTCGCAAACTTGAGTAGTGATTGTGAAACCGGGAGGTACTGGAAGTCCGATGCTGGTCATTTCAGCCAGGTTGGCACCCTTGCCTCCCAGAATTTCTTTGCCGACACCCTTGCCATCGGTGCGAGTCTTACCGAAATAGTAAACCTGCTTTTTTTTCCTGGCCTTGCCGTTGACTGCACTGCCATTCGAAGAAGGTGCAGATTTCGCTTTAGGTTTCCTTGTCAGAGTCTTGCTCATGATTTTCCAGCTTTGATCAAAGTGTTTGGTTGTTATGGGGGTCGATTGACTGATCAGTTCGAAAGATGACTAAAAGAAACGATCCGATTGGCTGGTGGCTAAACAAGCTCGAGCAAGTCAAAAAACATCGCACGAACCAGAACAAGATCGCTTGAGTGCCCGTTATCCCAGAACCAATATTCTGAGCTGAATTTTTCGAGCGCAATTTCTGCGAGCCAGCCAACTTATAGTTTGGTCAAATCCTTTCAATTTCCGCCGGCAATCAACGCGCCCACATCCTGACTTCGCGTTGTTTCCGAGATTTTCCTCGAAAAAAGGCGACATTTATGGCGTTGATGACCTGGAAATAAGATATCAGTCTGCAGAAATCGGGTCAATCAATGGCGCTTAAACACTAGCAGACACGGCCGGCTGAGATTTCGCCTAAACTTCCTAAGGCAATTTCAATTTTCGATTGCGGCAGTCTACGGGGACTAGTCTTCCATTCTGGAGAAATGAACAGATCAGCTGGTTTGTATAGAATTCGCCAAGTCGCAAGAATGCTTTCAATTTGAACTGTATGCCAAGCCAGCGCTTCGTCAAAACTGGAAGACAGATTGAGTCTGGCTGTCGTGCTCAACGTCTACGCCGACATGCTCTGGCAAGCGAGTAACATGGCACCCGTCAAATCAAGACTGGCAAACCACTAATCTTCATGGTCATCACGATGCTCATCGTTTTTGGTTTTCCGTTGCAACGGCAAGTCAAAAAGCTGGATCTGCCAACTTGCGCACTCGTGGCTGTGTAACGTCAAGATCGGTGGATCTTGTTTTGAATTTCGAGGTCCGTCATTCGGAAATTACAGAAAAACTGGCAATTCAAATAATATTGGTTCTAATTGACTCAAATCCAATTCTGGGTTGATTCGATTTCGTTTGCGATAGTATTGATTCAAGTATTTAGCTCGAATCGGGCATGCAAGGACGAAGCCGCACTTAGATGATCTTTTGTATGAATGAAATTTGGAAAGTTCTGATATGCCTGAATGGATAACTGTAAAAAGTCTTGCTTGTTTGATTGCTGCGATGATGTTGTTTTCCTTGATCAAGTGCCAGGCGGTGGAAGCTCAAGTGGCTCAAGCGACAAGCGATTCAGCACAGGAGGTTGAAGCCGAAACGGACACGAAGGTGATCGAAGTCGAATTGTCGGACGGCGAAAAGTCAAAAGGTCAGATTTATTTGCCTGATGGCGATGAAGAGATTGGTGCAATCGTCATTTTTGTTCACGGCACTGGTCCCGGTACCTACTTGAACAAACGAAGCAGCGGCGGAGTCGATTACAACTACTTCGACCTGTTTGGTGACGAGTTTGCTCGCCGAGGTATCGCCATGTTCTCCTACAATAAACGAGGTGTAACGATCGGCGACACGCCGCCCATGTACGATGAAGTCGATCGGGAGAAATATCAAAAAGTGCTTCCGCATATCGAAGTCAACGACCTGGCAACCATGATCCAGCGACTGCGACAGGAAGAGCGTTTACAAAATTCGAAAGTGATTTTGCTGGGTTGGAGTGAAGGCTCGATTCTGGCACCGATGGTCGCTGAAAACAAAGACAACAACATCCACGCATTGTTGCTGGCTGGATACGTCAACGACAACATGTATGACGTGATCAAATTTCAACACTCGGGTGAATCATCGATGATTAACCTGCGACCCTATTTCGATCTTGATAAAGATGGACAAATTTCCAAAGAAGAATATGAATCTGAAGAAGACTCAGTGGCCCGGGCGCGAAAAGGATTGCTCCAGGATGTAGGTTTTAAAGTGCTGGATGTCGACAAGGACGGTAGTTTGACTGTCGAGGATTTTGGGAAGCGTTTGCAATTCACGTTTCAACTGGTGCTGCACAACACGGCACGGGAAAACGATGACTACATTTGGAACAGTTATTTTCGAATTTCGACTGCCTGGCTGAAAGAACACTTCACGCTGGAACCCAACAAGACTCGGCTGACTCGATTGGAAATTCCGATCCATATTTTTCATGGCACGGACGACGCCAACTGCCCGGTAGCGGGTGCCAAAGACATTAAAGCCCGGTTCGATTCACTCGGCAAAAAAAATCTCAAGTCACATATATTTAAAGACCATAATCACGATTTGAATTTCCGGAAATGGCGCCGAGACGGTGAAATGTCCGAGGGCATCCAGAAGATGTTTGACCTGACGGAAGAGCTTTCAGTTACAGAGACTGAATCCAGCACCGACAGGTAGTCATGATATTCCGGGAGCTGTGGCTTCCGCAAAGCCCCGGTGAGACTCGAACAACTCAGTTCGTTTCCGGCAGGTGAATGTTCGACCCATCTGAAAACGTGACTGTCATATCCAGTGATCGCCAAGTCCCGTTCACTTTTTCCATTTTGCCATTTGCAGTGGCAGTTCCGTTTGGCCCCTTCATTTGGAAAGTAATGTCAGCGCGGTCATTAACGGAGTTAGAAGAGAATTGCCCACTCTCGGCAAAGGGCACAAGTTCAACTGGGCTTCCCAGTCGCTCTGTAATACGAGTATCGGTATTAGCCTCTTCCACGAACGCGTTGATCGGTTGCATGACCAAGCCGGTAAAAGCGACGCTTCCCCAAATGCAAGTCAAGACACAGCCACCGACTAACAACACGACAGCAAGCAACAGGATGATCACGATCTTCCATACACCGCTACCAGATTTCGGTTGTGGAGTTAAATGGGGCGGAAGTGTACCTGTGTTTGGCGCGCTACTCATTATTGCTCTCCAGAATAAAAGAAGGGGCTCGAGCAAAGTTAACCGTTAGTCCCTGTGCGGATCAATACTTGATGGGAGAATTGCCGGATTAATCAAGAACAATTGTTGCGTCCTGAGGAGCCACAAACAGCTTGACATGCTGCCTTAGATCGCGGGTGCGTCCGGCCGAATATTTAAAAGTAAGAGTCATCGCTTCTTCACCTGTGGACTCCATTTCCAGTCGATCGCGACCCGAGCCTGACCAGGCAAAAATGAACAAATGTTCTTTGTCAAAGTCGATTCGACTGGTCAGTAGCTCGCGAATTCTTTCATCGGGCAGAAGTTCCTTGAGATCATCAGCGGATTCGATTTTGACCGGCTCTCCGAAACGACCCTCTCGAGCAAGATTGTGGATGTTCGAAAACGTGATTTCTCGCACGGCCCGTTTTTCTCCGGGAATCGCCGACTTGCCGTTGATCCAATCTTGAACATGGCCATGCATCATTGAGGCAAACTCTGTGGAAGGGCTGTACAACAGCGATTTTTGCTCGCCATCATCCGTGAACTTGATCGACATACTGGGAGCATCTGGAATCTGCTTTAGCATTTCGTTGGAAGGTTCAAGGTCACCACCCAGGAGCTTGTCGAGTGCCGATTTGATATCGTCCCAGTCTTCTTCAATTTGCCCTTCCTTGGTCTCGCGAGTGATTGAAGCGCGGTAGCTCCAGCTCCCGTCCGAGTTCAGCGTAAATCCATAATCGGAATCGGCGGTGACGTCGCTGGCTTGACGGAAGCCCATATAGCGACCAACTTCCAATATCACTTCTGGCTCCTGTCC
>CAZOXC010000009.1:0-17016 GCA_964583205.1 uncultured Pirellulaceae bacterium
CGTTTGAGTGTAGGGAATCTCCGATACAACAATTCGGTAACGACCCTTTTTGTGCTCTTCAATCTCGCATCTGGATCGCAGCACAATCGTACTGCGGCCAGTATGGTAGGCTCGGTGGATGCCTGATCGACCGCATATAATGCCGCCGGTTGGGAAGTCGGGACCCGGAAGGACTTCCATGATCTCGCCAATCGAAACATCAGGATCATCGACAACCAATTTCAAGGCGTCGCAAACTTCGCCCAGATTATGCGGAGGAATCGAAGTCGCCATACTGACGGCGATCCCGCTGGAACCGTTCACCAACAAGTTCGGAAACTTGCTGGGCAACACCGATGGTTCTGTGCGCCGCTCGTCATAGGTTGGAACAAATTCGACGGTGTCCAGCTTCAAGTCGTCCAACATCATCGATGCAACTGGAGACAACCGAGCCTCGGTATACCGCATTGCCGCCGGTGGCAGACCGGCGATGGAACCGAAGTTTCCCTGCTTGTCGATCAGGACATGGCGCATGTTCCATTCCTGGGCCATGCGAACCAGCGTTGGGTAAACAATACTCTCACCGTGAGGGTGGTAATTACCACTGGTGTCGCCGGAGATCTTTGCGCATTTGATTCGACCGGAACCGGGACCCAAATTCAGGTCATTCATGGCAACCAGAATTCTACGCTGTGATGGTTTGAGCCCATCGCGAACATCGGGAAGAGCACGGCTAACGATTACGCTCATTGCGTAAGTCAGGTAGCTTTCTTTGAGCTCCTGCTCGATTGGCATTTGCTCAAATTGCTCGCCACCATCGGTTCCTGCACCGTCTCCACTATCTGGAGGTAAATTAGAATCTGAAGACAATTCCAGGGATCCTTATCGCATTTCGGCCGCAAAATATCTGAGGCCTTTATTCAAACTTCCGCGTAAAAGAACGGCACACAGGCAGTGACTGAGAATTCACGATTTCGCCCACAAAAAAGAGGGTTTTCCTGCCGTTCTGAGATAGTCTGATTTTACCATTATTGGCCTTAACCAACAACCGCCCGACGCAGTTTTGGCTAGACGTAACTCCAATTTCAGCAAGGGTTTGCGACGAGTGTTTTCGGGAGACTCACAAGCGGGTCGCGGATGACCGAATGCGAAAATAATCTCCCAAATCAACAGAACCATTTTGGCCAGAATTCGATTAATAACTTGCCAGGAATTATCGCAAGAAACCGGGCGGAAAAAGCAATTTGACTTTTAGACTCAGCGATACAACCATTGGCTTATCAACTTGTTCAGTAGTTTGAAGCAAACCTGGTGAATTCAAAATCAGATTCCAATTTCGATCGCCTTATCGAGAAAGTCTTTGCGCGCCTGGAACGTGACGATCCGCCGCAAACCAGCAGCCCTGCTTCCACTCCATCTGCTCGAGCCCAGGTTGCTCAAACCAACAGTTCCAATCGCAGTCTGCCAAAGCTCAATTTGAATGACGAACTGGATGAAGCGGGTAGTAGCAGGCAACACAAGGCTGACAACAATCTTCGACGACGAATCCAAACTGATCGAGGTCCGGTATGGATTCTGCAGAACGCAATTATGTGTGCTTGCCCGGATTGCTCGGCACCCGTTTCGGTGCGCACCTGGTTAATGATGGCAGAATGCTGGAGTTGTGAAATCTCGATCGAGTTGACCGAGCAACAACAGCGGGCAGTCGAAGAATTAATGCAGCAACAAGATGCCGAGCCTGTGTTGAACCAGCAGCCGCGTGAAGAATCGCCGACTCTGGTTGCACCACTACAGCCGGCGACTCGATTCCGCGAGCAAAACGATACCGAGTTCGCGCCTGTTCGCATGGTGCAGTTGATTCGTTCCTTGCTGGGCGCATTGCCGGCCTGGCTCATCAGCACATTGTTTCATGTGATACTGTTATTGATTCTGGCTCTGATTCTTATTCCACAAAACGGGCGTCGCAGCGAATCAATCACACTCTCGACTGCTGTCACCAGTGCCGACAAAGAAGGTGGAATTCACGAATTCCGCACAGATGTCGACCCGCTCCAATTTGACTCGGCCCTGCCCAGTGCGTTTGACATGGACGAACAGGAGTGGCGCGAGGAAGTAAAGCAAGCCGCCAAAGACGCTGAAGAGTTGCAAACCGATGAACCCCTGCCGGTCGAGATCGATAAAGTCAAAGAGAACTTGACGCAAACAACCGGCCCTTCGCAATCACTGTTGATCCGAGATCCACGTTTACGAAACGAGATCGTCAAAAAGAACGGCGGCACAACGTTGACCGAAGCTGCGGTGGCTCGAGGGCTCCGTTGGCTGGCTCAAGTTCAAAATGTTGACGGGAGCTGGAGCCTCGCCAATTACGAAAACCACAAAGACCGGGACAACCAGGGAGATGCTGCGGCAACCTCGTTGGCCCTGCTACCCTTCTTGGGTGCCGGCCAAACGCATGAACACGGGCGTTATAAACAAACCGTTCAGCGCGGGCTCAAGTGGTTGCTGGACAGACAAAAATCCGATGGTGATCTGCGAGCCAATTTCAAAGGCGAAACCGGAATGTATGTTCACGGGCAGGCCACAATCGTACTGGTTGAAGCGCTCTCGATGACCGGCGATGAGAAATTACGTAAGCCTTGTGAAAGAGCTGTTCGTTTTGTGGAAAATGCTCAGCACCAAAATGGTGGCTGGCGCTACGAACCACGTAAAGAAGGTGATACCAGTGTGCTTGGTTGGCAAGTCATGGCGCTTCAAAGCGCCCGCAATTCCGGCTCGGGGATTCCAGTCGATCGAGCAACTCTGAAACTGGCCAGTTTGTTCCTGGACGATGTGAGTCAAAAGTATTCGTCCAGAACCGACTATTCGAGAGCTCGGCCAGGTGCCCTCTACCGCTACATGCCGCCCAAAAACATCCGCAATCGAAACGACAAGACCAACCCCACGCCGGCAATGACGGCCGAAGGGCTATTGTGCCGCATGTATCTGGGTTGGAATCGGGACGATCCAAGAGTCATGCAAGGCGTCGCCTATTTGATGGAACACTTGCCAGGCAACGATCGTAAATGGGGCGACACCGGGAAGCTCGAGTTGTACTATTGGTACTATGGCACACAGGTGATGCATCACTACGGTGGTCAAGAATGGGAAATCTGGAATCCTCGAATCCGCGATTTGCTGTATGGCCTGCAAACCAAAGACGGGGAATTCGCCGGAAGCTGGGATGCCCGATATTTCCGCTGGGGCAAAGGCGGCGGCCGAATCTACACCACCTCATTAGCCGTTTGCACTCTCGAAGTCTACTATCGTCATTTGCCGTTGTTCGAGCGAATCGAATTCGACGAATAGATCCCTGAACAAAATTCCAGAACCAGCGTTGCCGCCCAGAAAAATACCTCAGCGGCACAGCTTATACTGGCAATCGAGCCGATTCCGGGTTCAACTGCACCCACAAACAATGAGCACCAATCTTCTGAACTTGAAATCCGCACTGTGATCTGGCAACTCAAAACGAAAACGCTGCAGTTTGGTAACTCGCCACTGTTGATGGGAATCCTGAACGTCACCCCGGACAGTTTTTCCGACGGTGGAAAGTTTGACTCAACAGACTCGGCTGTTGCTCAAGCATTAAAACTCCAGGCTGAAGGCGCCGACATTATCGACATTGGAGGCGAAAGCACTCGGCCCTATTCCCAAGCAGTAACTACTGAACAAGAACTCCAGCGAGTGATTCCCGTAATTGAAAAACTTGCCCGTCAAATTGAAATCCCTATCTCGATCGATACTTCAAAAGCCCAGGTTGCAGAACAAGCAATCGCGGCGGGCGCGGAGATTATTAACGATGTGACCGGACTGCAGGGCGACCCAGCCATGGTTTCCGTCGCGATCGAAAGCGGAGCCGGAGTTTGCGCAATGCATATGCAGGGAACTCCACAGGACATGCAGGACAATCCGAGTTATCAGGATGTTGTGGAAGAAATTTTTTCCTACTTGAAAAGCCGCCGCACCTGTTTGCTGGATGCCGGAATCAAAGAAGAAAACATCTGCCTGGATCCAGGTATCGGATTCGGAAAAACTCATCAACACAATTTGCAGTTGATGAATCAAGTCAGTCGTTTCCTGGAATTGGGTTCGCCGATTCTGGTCGGGCACTCGCGCAAAGGGTTTATTCGCAAGGCGACGGGCGACGAATCCAGCGAGAGGATCGCCGGCACTCTGGCAGCTTCATTGCACTTGGCCGCCGCCGGCGTACACATTATCCGAGTCCACGACATCCTGGAAACTCGCCAAGCAATCAAAATGCAACAAGCGATTCACAGTATTTCAATCAAATAGTGTTGCAATCAAATATCGCTGCAATGAATTAGCGCTGCAACGAATTGACCCTTACGCGTTTTTTAGTTGCCGGTTAAGAATCAAACTCCCCACAACTAATGCGACCGTGCCAATCGCAATCATGATTCCGCAAGGAACCATCAATTCACCCCAAGTGAACTCGCGCCAAATCGCACCTTCGATTCCTTGAATCGCCCAGCGCACAGGACTCAAGAAACTCACTTTCTTTAGAAAGCCAGGCAGAAACATCGCCGGAATCATGCAGCCGCCCAGCATCGCCATCACCATGTTGACACCCCAACCGGCGCCACTGACTGCTTGTTCCGTTTTGCCCATGACACTCATCACCATCATGATGCCGACGAAACAGAATGCGACGCACAAACTGACAAACACTAACTGTGGCAAGTTGTGGGACCCAAGCTTCAGCCCCAGCATCCAGCCCAGTAGCGTTAACAGTGACAAAACGGCCAACACCATCAGGAAGCAAGCCAGTGCCTTGCCTAACAAAATAGAATTTCGATTGATGGGTGCGATCTGCAAGCGAACCAGGGTCCCCATCGATCGTTCTCGAGCAATCGATATTGCGAATCCGGCGACACAAGCCAACACGCCCCACAACATTGCCTGGGGGAAACTGACATCCCAACGTGACTTGGTTTTTTGCAGTTGTCCCTCAATACTGTTTTCATCAACCTCGCCAAAGATCAGTTCGTCTTCGATCGTTACAAATTCTGTTCCTGCCATCCCCGTCGAACCGTCATCGGATTCCTGCACTTCAGCCGCTGATTCGATCATCGTATCGACTGAATCCAGGAAAGCCCGCAGCAAGCCGGCCTGAATCGGGTTGGCCGAGTTCTGAGCCAGATCTTCTTTTGCCTGATCCAGAAAAGGACGCATGGATTCTGGGTCCTGAAACCGTTGCGCGACAATCTCGCCGATGGCTTGCATGATAAACCCTTGCAGCATTGCCGCTTCAGCCGTCCGCGATTCGTCTAATCCCAGCCTGATCGTGGGCGGCTCATTCCAAAGCACGCCTGCCCGATCTCCAAATCCTTTCGGCAGTACAACCAGACCGATCAGGGAACCCTTGCGGACACGATCTTTGGCTGCGTCCAGCTCAAGATCCTGGATATCCAGTTGTTCAAGGGCAGCAAGCGACTCGCTAAATTGAATTGATGCCGGGCTCTGGTCCTGGTCGATCACAGCGATTCTCATAGATCCACTGCCACCGTCCGTTGAACCACCCTGGCTCATCACCACGCCAAAGAACAAACCCATGATGATCGGAAAGATGGCGATAAAAAACAGGCCCATTCGATCACGGAATATCAACCGCAGGTCTTTGATGGCCATTTGAAATACGGCATTCATTCGTCGCGCAAACTCCGTCCAGTCAGTTTTAGAAATACCGATTCCAAGTCTGGTTGCTTGATTTGCAGACTGCTGAATCGCAAACCTTCCCTGTGCAAACTTGAAATTTGCTCGACAGGATCAGTGGACTCCAGACGCAGTTGATTGCCATCATGCAATTTCAAATCGGACTTAAGAGAAGTCGGCAATTCATCCACAATCGCCGTGACAACACTCCGGCCACCGTGGCGCTGCAGCAAACTTTCAGTCTTGTCGATGTCCAGTATCTTGCCGTGGTCCATAATGGCAACTCGGTCACAAAGCCGCTGAGCTTCTTCCATGTAGTGCGTTGTATACAAAATCGTCACGCCCTGTTCTTTGAGATGCTCGATCTTTTCAAACAGGTGGTTGCGACTTTGTGGATCCACACCGACGGTCGGTTCATCCAACAGCACGATTTCCGGTTCGTGAACCAGAGCGCTGGCCAGATTCAACCGCCGCTGCATTCCGCCCGAGTAATTCCTGACCAGATCATTGGCTCGATCACTCAAGCCCGCAAATTCCAGACACCAGGATACTCGCTGACGAGTTTGGCTGGATGAGAGACCGTGCAAGCGTGAAAAAAACGTCAAGTTTTCCTTGGCCGTCAGCTCCTCGTACAGCGACAACTTTTGAGGCGCAATCCCAATCAATTTTCGCAATTCTGGCTGTTGTGGACTTCCCGAATCATTGATGGTGACCGTCCCGGAATCCGGCTCAAGCAACCCTACCAACATACTGATCGTGGTGGTTTTGCCGGCACCATTAGGCCCCAGCAATCCAATCGCTTCGCCTCGTTCAATGTCGAAATCAATTTCATCAACAGCGACCAGTTCGCCATAACGTTTAAGAAGATTTTGAGCGCGAATTATCAAGTGAACGATTGTTGCAAGAAATGGAAGTAGTAAAACCGACTTTGAGAACTTGAGTCTGAACGACCTGCAGTGTTCCTGCCAGACTTACCCTTGCTAAGTAACTCTGGTTTCGAAGTTGCCGACAGATCGCATTCAAACAGGCCAAAACATAAAAAAAGCCCGCGAGAATCTCGGCGAAAAGAATAGGAGGATTCAATCTGAAACCTGAAATCCCTTGCATTTGGTTAGTGAGGCTTGAGGATTGGGAAGTTTGAATTCGACGGAACTTTCAAGCAAAGATCTATGAACTCAGCCAGGTTTTTTGCAACGACTCCATAGCGGCAAGACGTGTGTTCCGCGATGAGAACCTGTCCGTACGTTCCTTCCGGCGCTGGATCAGTATCTAGATAGAAGTAGCGAAGGTCGTAGCCAGATCCAATGACAATCCACTGATTCCTCCAGAGCATACCTTGTTTGACTTGAAGAGTATCGGACCACCATCCCTGGTCATCGGTTTCATATTCGGGCGTCGTAGCATGATCGTGATGAGCTGCAACCACATTTGAAAGCGAGTTAAATTCGTCGCCACCAAAGAACCCATTCCAAGAATCAGGCTCACGGCCACCATCAGAGAAAGAAGTGTAAAGTTGCCGAAGCTGAGTCGGGAATTTCACACCGATTTCACGTTCGCATCGGTCCACGTCTGCCGCGGGCGCCGAAACAAAGTCGCACGTCAACTCCAGGTCATGTTCGGTGGAGAATTCCTGGATTCTCGCACCAAGCTGCTTCAAGACTTCTGCAAAAGCTAACTCTGACGCCGACATTTTGACTAGCCCTCACGCTTGGGTAGCAATCGCGACTCCTTCGCTGCGGCTTTTGCTTTGTCGAATTCGGCGAGCTGAATTTGGTTGGCAGGAACAGCCTACTGATCGATTATGCTTTCCACCAACACACAGTTGTCCACGTTCAAGTTGCGACCTGGGATAAACCCTACCGGAATACTACGGTCGACAACAAAGAAGCCTCGGTAACGCTTGATACTGCCATCGTCGGAACCAAGCTCAATGCCTTCCATTTCCATTCCGGGAAAAGGAGCCGGATCATTAGGATCACCGCCGCCAATGGTACTCAGCGTTCCGTCAGGTTCAACTTCGAAGAAACCGATGGTTACCCAGATAGCAAATACGCTGGAACGAGTCGTCACCATATTGCCCAGTCGTTGGCGTTCGTCGTGACGGAAGTAAGCATTGCGATTGGTATTGTTGTGGACGCCAATCGAATCGTAGTCGAACAAACCGTCACCACCGCCGGTCGCAGGTCTTCGCAGCAGAGTTGCGTCGACAGCTCGGTCAGGAACCAGGTTGGCTAACGGCATGTAATTTACCGCTTCCGCCGGTCGGAACGGATTCGGGAATTCGGTGGGATAAGGACCCGGTCCGCCAGCAGAGCTTGTCCGTGAATCATTCATGTCCGTAAATGTTGTCGAGGTGCGGTATACCGGCCCCATCAAACCGTCCCAAACATCGGTGTTGAAGACCGTGTTGATGTTGATTTTGCCCGGCACCCGGTAATTCGAAATCGTATTGAATGGCGCGTTATAGTTGTATGCCGCACTGGCGTTGATCGAGATGCCGGCGACCTGGGTTGGACTTAGATAGTTCTCGGTACCCAGATATTTCGATGGCACTTCCAGAAAATCCAGCATGTAATACAAATCCGCACTAGCTTTGACAGTTCCCGAAGATCCGAAGAAGAAGTTCGGCAAGTGTCCGTAACTACTGTTGACGTTTGTATATTGATCGCCCGTGCCGGAGATGATCGAAAATCGCTCGAATATATTCGCATTACTTCCCCATGGCACACTCTGCAATTCAAACTGACTGGTATACGGTCGGTCATTGAAATTGAACCAGGGGTAAGGTGTCATTGCAAACGCTGCATCGTTGAATGCATCGTTCAACGTTCCCATCGAACTTCGAAACGGCTCGTCAAATACATGATTCGCAGCAGCACCCGCTGCGCCACCGGCCATCATGTCGGATTGAAAACGCTTAAGCGGTTGTGGCCACAGCAAACGGCGAGTTTCCGGTGGACCTCCAGTGGCTTCGTTTTCACCACGTTGAGTCGTGTCAAAACGGAAGTCGCCATTCGTGAGATCAGGGAAAGTCGAATCGTCTTCAACACCGTTCATGGCCGCTAAGTCCATGGAAACGGTATCGTAAGTGATGTAGGGATTGGTGGTCGCGTCATAATCAGCCATCGGGTTTGCCAATCGCTGCAGATGGACAACGCAATAAGATCCAGTCGAGCCATTGCGGGTTACAACATCCAGATCGTATCCGGTCTGCTGCATGTCCAGCGGTTCGTCAAGCGAGGTAGGCGATGCCAGGTTTGGCAAGCCCGATCCCGCAGCGGTTTCGTCAAACAATCCTCGGCCATCTCCGACCGGACCGGGAACAACCCCAGCCGGGAACATCGCGTATCCATTCACTGGATCGCTGACGTTGAATGAACGAGACGCACCTGCACCTACCGAGTTTTCCAACGGAATCGCAATGCACTCAAATGTATTGTCAGTCAGAGCCGTGCCATCCCAAAACCTCGTCCTGACCACATTGGCATCAGGATTAAGCGTGATACTCTGCGTCATATCGATACTGGTATCGGGCACTGGTTGAGTCGAACCAGTGAGACGCCCAAAGGTCGTTGTAAATTCATTGGCTGCCGTTGAAGCGTTGCCACCAGAACCCACCACGGCAAATTCACCAGGCTGGATCGTCAACGGTCCAGCGATCGTTGTCGTATTGGGGAAGAAGGCTACGCCACTGGCGTTTTGAGCTGCGGAACCGGTCGGGTCAATAAAATAAACCCAGCGATCGATATCAGACTCGTCCAACCGTGATGCCGGCAAGGGATGGTTGGCTTGCTTATTGCGATCGTCAGACACATCTGTTCGACTAAAATAATCGGCCTCGCCTTTAACAATTGCCATTCTCCAAACCGGACTACCATCGTTCGATGTTCGCAGCAGATCAACTCCACCACCGCTGTACATCTCGACCGGTTGATTCTGGTTCACCCAGGGATTGTAAAACTCAATAAAGGCGCCGCGGACAGGCACCAGATGACTGTCGGCATCCAAATCACCATCAGCGATCGTATCTCCACCACCATTGTCATCGTCACGGTCTTCCCAGCGGCGGTCATGAATTGCAAACGATTCAGTCAGCAACAATTCTGGACGCTCCATGCCCCAGACGACAAACCGTTCTCCGGGCAAGGACTCAGGAGTCAGCAAGTTACCATCAACAGACCAGCCATTGAAAGGATTCAGGTCCACTTCAAACGGCGTATGAATCGAATCCGGATCGCGGAAATCGATTACGTTCGCCACCCACTGAGCAACATCCAGACGGTAATCGCGGGTGTCATCATTCGTTAAGACACCGTCCCCGTTGTAGTCAAACCAGTCGGCATTGTTGGTTACGCCATCGCCGTTGACATCTGTTTGAGTCGTTAGCAGGATCAAAGTGTAGAGATGTCTGGCAAAATCCTGTCGAGCAAAAAAGCCTTCGTTCAACTCTCCGGCAACGCCGTTGTTGTCCAGATCCATGTCGTTCGTTGTGGAAACTGGTAAACCACCAGCACCCGCACCAACACTGGCATAGATTTCAACGTTACTGGCTTCATCAGTTCCTGTCATCGGATGAAAATAATCATCGACGACACCGTAGAGATCATCCACTCCGCCATTATCAACTCCGTTTCCGAAGGGGCGGTTAATGTCCATTCTCAAGCCACGCATGATATCGGGCGAGATAATACTGTTGACTACCTGCCGGCGAAATTCATCAGTCTCACCAGGCAAAGCCGCAGCAACCAGCAAGGCACAACGTGAGGTTAAATGTCCGGGAGGAAAGGGTACTTCAAAACTATCGGTTGTAACGGCTTGTCGTTTGGCGGGGTCAGAAAATGCAATTTCGGCCAGTGCTTCAAGACGACGAGGCAACATTTTGGCGTCTTTGTCAAACACTCGCAGCAACCGTTCCAGTTCCTTGATCGTAAACAACTGGTCATGTTGCGCCAGACCAATGCCGGTTCGCAACTGCGAACTGCCGAAATTCAATTCGTAAACCGAATCGGTTCGTTCATCAGCCAAGACTGAAGTCGCGTCGATGAAAGGCAAGCTAATGGGCAACCCATTCACGTCAAAGTCGGCTGGTCTTCCCGGATAGGCATAAGCAAAACGCCCTTTCAAATCCATCGGATTGCCGAACAAATTACCCGTTACAGAAATCGGATGACCAATCAGCTTGTTGAAAATCAACTCTTCAGATGAATTGACAAAAATACCTGTTTGACCTGGCAAGTTATTGACTGTGCCATCAAGGTCTTCCCCGGTATAACGTCCGGGCCAGATTCCATTACCCAACAGCAGATCCTGATACTCTGTGAAATCAGAGCTAAACAACCAGGACAATGAAATTTCACCAGGACCATAGCCTTGCCCAATCGGCAAGCCTTCGTTGAGCACGCCGCCCAGCAAAGTTTCCGATGTGGCTTCTCGAGCTGTGTCATAAGCGACACCATTGGCCAGATCAGCATCCACGATGTTGCCGGCAGCATTAATATTCAATCGTCCGTCCAGGTCGACTACTCGGTAAGCCACCAAAGGCTTGAAGCGGCGACCGTTGATGTCTGTTTGAATCGGCAAGCCGATGTCCATCCAGATCGCATCGTTGACACCATCACCATCGGAGTCCACATGCAATGGCTCGCCCGGCACACCAAACGCACGGAAATTGGTGGCATCAGTCGACAGACCATTGGCCACCGCGTAATCATAAAGTGCAGCCGAATTAAAACTGGCCAAACGATTGCCGTCAGAATCATCGGCATCCGCACCCAGAAACATGTTTTGATAGTCAGGAATATCCCAAGGCTCGTGTACACCACTACTGATGTACCCGTTGATGCTATTGTTAACTCGATTCGGCTGCAAAGCAGCAGTCAACAAAGCCGGCATCCCCAGTCCACCGGCGGAATCGCCACCAGCGCCTCTGCCAAAAAACGGTCGGCCATTAATTACGATCTCATCGTCTTCCAGATCAGCAAGTGTATTAAATGGTGAAACACCATCACTCATTCCACGAGCAATGATAAAACGAGTCACTCCGGAAGGCTCAACGATCGAACTGACGATACGGCATGAAATCCCTCTGGCTTCACCATTAACAAAGGTCATGACCAGCCCGTCGTAGAAGCCGGTCACTGGCTGCAAAGTCGCAGCGGCACCATCAGAAACGTTGCGAACGTTGTCCAAAGTAACTTCAACCATCGTCAGAGGATTGGTATTTCCGGCGATTTCTACCGGCACTCCGTCAACATCTGCGATCAAGCCATAACCGTATTGATCGGCCAGAATCGATTGACCTCGCAACGGAGAAGCATTGTTGGTCAGAACCGGCCCGCGCAACAAGTCATAAAAGGCTCGCTGCACCAGATCACGGCCACTGTCGCCTTTGACTCTCATCTGGGTGACTCGAGCACGCGAAGTGCTGGCGAAGTTGTGAGACATCACAACAAACGAAGTGCCCATCAACAGGAACAACAGGATCAAAGTTACCACCAACACCAGGGTCATCCCTCGGCGATTACGGTAACGCTGCTGAATTCGCTGCTGAATTGTCAAGTTGATTCGAGTATTGGCCATGGCCGGTACCTGTTCTAGGTTTGATTTGATTTTGTAACGAAAGGAAAGGTGCGACAGGCCAGTGACCCGTCAATCCAAAATCAGAAAGCTGTATAGTTCGAAGGACGTTCCGGACGGATGGTACGTTCAAATACAGCAACCACATCCGGAATCAGAATCGCGTAAGTGTTGGTGGGATCAGTAATCGTTGTTGACGTAATGTCATGAAACTCAAAATCTGAACCTTCCAATGTGACTTGGAATTCTGTCACGTCTTCGCGACGATCGGGATTGTTGACTTCGATCACTCGGTAAAAACCAAAGTTGGAAATCTGTTGTTGTGGCGGCGAATTCACCAAATCGAACTGACCATTGATCAGAACCATCCAGTCGTTATTGCGAATTTCCCAGTCGTCGAAGGGGCGAACGCCGACTCCGCCCACATCTTCCATCGTGACATCCCCACCACCAAAGGCAAAATCATTGCCCGGACTGGTCACCAGGAACGCGCGAGGAATTCCATTGGGAGATGCGTTGCCGTTATTGGGATCAAAGTCGGTCCCACCATTCAATGTAGAATGATCCACGGGATCGATGGTTCGTCTTTTCATTACCACGGTGTAAACAACCCACTGCCCTCTGACCGCTCGGTCAGGAAGAGCAAACATCATCGATGAAATCTCACCATCGTATTGACGCTTCAGGTTGATCGCTCCATCTTTAAAAAACTCCTGTTCTGGTCCGGCAATTTCGTTGTCCAGTGAATCATCAAAATTCAAATCGTCCGGCGAACTGAAAATCCGGTTGGCCAGCGAAAGCGGCAGCGGATTGTTGCCCGAGTCATCCAGGCTGATTCGCTGGATCCGCAATTCTTCTGGAAACAACACAGACGGGTCGGCCAGGAAAGGAAAATTCAAAACCGGAATCGGAGCTAATCCGAATTGATCAACCAGCACATCCTCGTAACGAGCAATCTTGCGGGGGTCGATCAAGTAAATATTGTTCGAGTTGAGAGGTTCCTTGAATCCATCTGCGTCTTCATCAGGTCGGTGCCAGTTGAAATCGTTGCGGTAACCTGCGGCTTCGAAATCCACGTAGGAATTTCGTGCATGATTCAGGGCAGCCTCCTGGTCCAACCCTCGCTCGGCCGTTTTCACGGCAAAGGGAATCAGCACCAGCACACCGATCAATCCGACCGACGCCACCAGCATGGAAACCAGGATTTCGAACAACGAAATACCTTTTCGGCCACGCTGCAGATGACGCAGATTGGGGTGAGTAACAATAGCTTTGGTGGGAATATTCATTTCAGCACTCATTTAACTTTTACTGGTTTGCCGAAACGCCGGTACTAGCCAGCGAACGGGCGTTTCCAAGTTGGCTCAAAGTGCCAACTGTCGGATCGGCCATGCTGCCGATCGAGGTCATGCCGTTGTTGCGATTCACTGTCACCCACAATCCGTTGCGATCATTCAAGTTCAATGAACCATCCACTTTGAACTCGGTAACCATCAGAAACAGTGTTCCGGCCGGGCTGGTAACACCCGCCGTGTTTTCAATTCCGCCTTCAAAGATCAAATCCACTTCACCGTTCTCGTTGAACGTAACCACGATCGGGTCAACTGAACCAGAAAAATCAAACTGCGAGTTCTCGGCGCCATGGCCCGACAATTCCAAATCGATAATGAAGCCACGAGGCAACTCGGTCAGCGTCGATGCAATTCTCACCGGACGGCGGAAGACCTTGAAAGGCACTTCCAGGACAGGCAACACAGGATCGGATTCCTGAATATCAAAAGTGACGACCGTGTCCAAGCCAGCTGGTGTAACCGAGGTAATCCGGAACTTGGGGCCACGGTTATTGAATTGGATAAAATCGTTCACGTTGACCAGCCGGTCAGTGCCGGTATTCACTACCGGAATGGTGGCCGTGCCACTTGTCGCTGTAGCCGACATGATTTCGGCAACATCGTCCGAACCGTAGCCAGAAAATGGCGGTGGCGTTTTTACCTGGAAAATTCGAGTCGACGCATTGTCGATATTGCCATGACGCTCGATCCATACGCCGGACGAACCGTCGATCAAGGCCTGGGAACGCGCGGCAGTGAATGCCGTCCCGACATAACGGGCCGCTTCACGCGCCTGACGACTCTTGGAAATTGTCCGCACCGATGGAATCACCAACGCGGCCAACAACAACAGAATTGAAATCGTGATTATCAATTCCGTCAGCGTAAATCCAAGTTTTCTATTGTGAGATACGTTCATAATTACTCAGGTGGGTTAACTCTCTGCGAGAGGCGAAGTGCGATTAAATCCCGTTTAAGTTGATCGAGGTCACCAGGAAAGGAACTTCCAGGCTCATCTCCGGCGTCGCCGAATTGATCAAGCCGTTAGCGGCCGGGCTATCAAAAACAAAATTCAGCGGGTCGCCAAAGGAATCCAGGATCTCCGGAAAACCATCGTTGTCAGTGTCACCAATTTCGTCGGGACGCAAGTTGGCATACTCCAGACCACTGACGCCATCGATGCGAATTCGACGCAGAATTGCATAGAGGCATTCAGACTGTTCGTGAGTTTCAGACCAATCCGGGTTATCCCATTGGTTGATGCCGTTCCCATTCGTGCCAGTTACAGTCAACGCAAAATGATTTCGCAAACGCAACAACGCCGTTGGTTCCAAAGTCACCATCAAGTTCGTGTAATTGGTGGCCCACTCATTGGGAGCAATATCGGGCCAATATGCCGGATCCGAAATATCTGTGATGGCACCGCCGGACAGGTCTTCCTGCGAACTTTCGCTCGGATACTGAGCCAGCACATCTTTGTCGTTGGGAAACTCCACCCGGGCCAGGTCCATCATTGCTCGAGTACGAATACGGTGAATTTGATTGGCGTTCAAGTTATTGTTGCCGGTCTCTTGATTAAAACGGAAACGCAGAATACGAGTCTGGTACTTCTCCCACTCCCCGGCCAGCACAATGTTAATGCGCTGGACCTGCGAGGTACTGCGGGCGACTCGAGCGTCCTGTTCCGCACCTCGAATGACCAGCAGGGCCAACGAGGTGAGGATGCCAATGATACCGATCACCAACAGCAACTCGACCAGGGTAAAACCCTGCCGTCGTTGCCGACTGGCTCGCTGTTTGATTACTCGGTCAGTGAAAAACATACTTCTTTTCCAGAGTTGAGGTAGGAACTTGCTTCGAAAGCCAACTTGCAAAAGCGGACTTCATTTGCTGCAACGATTCCAGTTACTGAAGTGATTCCATGGTATCGATTCGCCCGGCACTGAAATCAGTAATATTGTCGGACGCGTCTCGATCGCTCAAAGGATCAATGAAAAAATAAGTCAGGGAGTCAACAGTTTCAGATTCAGCCGTACCAAAATGCAAATCATCGCCGGCGCAAATAATTTGAAACCTATCAGGACTGAAATATGGCCAGGTTGTACGGTCGCCGAGGTTATCCTGGTTTGGCTCCAAAACAGCTGCACACTCTCCGTCACCCTCAGTAGGAAAAAAAGTTTGCCCATAAGAAGTGTTGTGGAAATAGACATAGGGTGCTTCGCCACCACCATCTTGTTCATAGTGAGAAACGCTGTAGGTCAAACCTCCGCCTTCAATATCTACCGTTCCAGTTCGGCCACTAAAAGAATGCAAACGGCCTTGCTCAAACTCAAAAAACTCTTTGTTTTCACCAGTTCCAGTCAGTGGAAATTGAGAATCATCTCTCAAAAACGAAAGCCAAAAAACTAATGAATGCTCATGACCAAAAACTGCATCCGGACCTTCGGTAGCCATTGGATCATGCATGTGACGACCAACAGCGTCCCACCAGGCATCCAAACGAGTTGGACCAGAAGGAGGTCCGCTCGGGAAAGCCAAAGTTAACTCCTGATGATTGGGGGCAATCTTGGTCAGGTAGGGCAGCATATCTGTTGCACTTGTGATGTTCGAAAAATCTGGAGGATAAAAACCGTACTCAGTATTAAACGCCTCCAGGGCTCCAGTCATCTGACTGATTTCAATCTCACGCTGCATGTCGTCGGTACGACGAAACAGTCCCAGGATGGTGGGAACCAGAATCGCTGTGAGGATGCCGATTACGGCAATCACCACCAGCAATTCGATAAGCGTAAAACCGGCTGACCTTTGTCGGGGAATTCTGGTCAACATGATTGTGTCTCCGTTAAGTTTTGGTTGTTGGTTTGTTTGTTAAATCCGGATATGCAATTCGTCGGCGATTAACCACCGTTAATACCGTTGATCAAGCCGATCAAAGGCAGGAACAAGGCGATCACAATAAAACCGACCACACCACCCAGCACGACAATCATCGCGGGCTCGATCAGTTTCATCATTCCATCACTGAGGTTTTTCACTTCTTCGTCGTAGTAGTCGGCGACCTTGTACAACATCACGTCCAGCTCACCGGTTTCTTCACCCACATCAACCATGTTGATTACCAGGTCTTCAACCACCGGACGCTTGGCCACCAGGAAGTAAAACATCACTCCAATCAATCCCAGACCTACCGAGGCCCACAGGACCGGCACCAAAAAGTCCGTGTTGACGAACAAAACCGACAAGGGAAGCATCGCCAGCGTCATCAGGAAGAAGAAACCGGCTACCGGATGAAAACTCGGAATGCAGTGCTGCTGCATCGGCCGGGCAATGGTTTCACCTTCACGGATCGAGTCAGTGATCCTGCTGTACATTTTCTCGTACATCGCATTGCCGGAAGTTTCACGAGTAATCGTCAAGC
>CAZOXC010000010.1:0-16379 GCA_964583205.1 uncultured Pirellulaceae bacterium
ACTTCACCCGGAGTACCGCTACCCGTTAGCGTTGGTGTCAGGTCGTTCGTTGTCAGGTCGTTCGCCACCGGAGCTGTCTGGTCAATGGTAACTTCGGCACTGTCGCTATTGCCGCCCTCGTCAGTCGCCGTCACATCAACTACGTCGCCATCAGAAAGCGTTGGGAAGGTGCCTGACGTTGGCGTATCCGTGTCCGGATCAATAGACCATGTCCCATCCGGAGTAACCTGCGTTTCGTAAGTGACTTCTGGTGTGCCGTCACCGTCTTCATCGACAGCAACAGTGATAATCTCGCCCGGCTCACCGGTTCCTGTCAGGACAGGAGTTGTGTCAGTGGAGAAAACGTCATCAGCTGTTGGCCCTGTCAGATCGATCTCAACGGTGCCGGTTTCAGACTGTCCCAGGTGGTTCGTTGCAGTCACATCAATCGTGTCATCATCCACAAGGAACGGGAACTCGCCGCTGGTCGGAGTCGCCGTGTCAGGATCCACAGACCAGGTACCGTCAGCCGCTACAATCGTGTCGTAGGTGACTTCCGGAACTCCGTCCCCGTCTTCATCAACGGAAATTGTCAGCGTCTCACCCGCAATTCCTGTACCCGTCAGAGTCGGCGTATTGTCATTGGTGATCTGATCATCCACGATCAGAACTGTTTCGCGATAAGCCACCTCGCTGGTGTCACCAACCTGATTGTCCAGGTCCACTTGTGGATCGTTGACCGAACCATCCGGATCGGCGAACGTGGCGTCAGACACTGCCGGTAGCCCTGACTCGACACTGTCCAGCAGCAAGTCATTGTCTGAGTCGGTATCAATGTAGTCCGCGTCGCCGTCGCCGTCTGTGTCCACAGGTGCGGTGAAGTTAGTGTGCGTGCCGCCAAACAATGCTGCAGCACCGTCCCCATCGTTGGCGTCGAACATCGCCAGTACACCATCACCATCAGCATCAACATTGTCGCTGCCGTCGTTGGCGTGATTGTCGTAGCCGGCCGTTGGTCGAGCCTCGACCGTGTCGGCAATTCCATCGTTGTCGCTATCAAGATCCAGGTAATCCGCAATGCCGTCAGGTGACCCGCTTCCGCTGTCGCTATCGACCGGTATGGTTCCAGATGTTTGCGTGAATACATCCATCAGACCATCACCGTCGACATCGTCCCCTCCGGCACCACCGCCCACAGCCGCAGCGGATTCCGTCAGTGAGATAGTGCCATCATTGTTCGTGTCAGCCGCGATCTGAGCCGCCGACGCACCACTTTCGACCAGATCGCTGATCCCGTCGTTGTCGCTGTCGATATCCAGATGATCAGCGATTCCGTCGCTGTCGCTATCGGCAACTACCGTTCCGGATAAACCGAACAGGATATTGCCATCATTCGAAGCTGGATCGTCGACGATATCAAAACGGATTTCGGTAATACCTACGGTCGATGGACTTTGTCGCTCCACCGTTGCTGAGAAATCAACAATACCGAATCCCTGATTACCGCTTACACCGGGATTCGCTTCCCGCAGGTAGGTGACACCGGAAGCCAGACCATTGGTGCCGTCACCAAGGAAGGTCTCCAGATCGAGGGTACTGGTGGATGCAAGTGGAAAGCCGTTTGTCTCTTGAAGGATAAGATTGAAATCGGCGTTCGTGACCGTCGTGCCATCAGCAAAGGTGACGACAAAATTACCGATCGCGTTGCCGTCTTGGACACTATTGAAGTAAAGCTGAGCCTGATTCAGCGGAGTATCGAAGGTCATCGTAATCGTCTGCGTTGTCCCTTCATTGGCACCCAGTATTTCTTCGCTGCTGTCTGTGTTAACTTGCGTAAAACTCGCCGTCGTGGACAAGTTGATATTGGAAACAAAGCCATTAGGATCGACGATTTGGCCAGTGGCGGTATTGCCAGAACCACCCGTCAGATCCCAGTTCTGTAGTGCCGAAGTGAGCCCTTCAGTCGTATCCAAAATCCCGTCGTTATCGTCGTCGACATCCTGCGCATCGTGAACGTTGTCGCCGTCAGTATCGAGTGCTTCGCGGAAGTCGAAGTCGACGTTCAACGGATCGGCATTGGTGCGATCGGCAATCAAGTCGCCATCGCTATCCTGTAGCGTTTGTTCGCCACTGCCATCGACGTCATCATCGTTAACATCCCACGTGATCGAGTTGTCAACGGCATCGACGCTGTCCATCAGGCCATCGCCATCGGCATCGCCAGGTCCACCCATTGCTGCCGAGGCAGCTTCGGCATCGATCGTCGCTTGATCGACTCCGTGCCCGGCTTCTGCGGAATCCAAAACGCCGTCATTGTCGCTATCGGTGTCCAGATAATCCGGGGTCAGATCACCATCGGTATCAACCGGTGCATTTACATCAGCCTGCGTTGCGGCCGCTGCCATCGGATCCAGTACACCGTCAACTGATCGGTTGTCGTAGATGTCATCCAAACCATCGTTGTTGGCGTCAATGCCCGATGGTGCAACGTAGTCAGCGGTAGATTGAGCTTCCACGTTGTCGGTGATGCCGTCGTTGTCGCTGTCGATATCACAGTGGTCGGCGACTCCATCGCCATCGGTGTCTTTAAAAGTCCTGACCTGAATTGCATCCATACCAACATACGACTCGCGATTTGAATCTGCGACGTTGTAGAAGGTTAGATGCGTGATCGTTGAGGTTACTGCAAAATCAATCGTCACGTTGATCCACGGATCACCCTGATTGGCATTGTCAATAAGCGGCGACACGCCTATCGCTATCGACTCATCCCCAAAGCTTGTTCCGCCGGCAACAAATATGTTGCTCGGGTTATCCCAGTCTCTCAGGCCTTGAGGAATCAGGTGAGCTTGAAAGGAAAGTACTAGTTGATCGCCCGCCTCTAAAGGCTGGCCTAAGGCAACACTCCAAGTCTCAAACCTGGCGCCGGCGCCGCCAGCATCAATCTCCCTGGTCGTATGGAACGCGATATATCTGTCACCGTCGACAGGCGCCAAGGTGGCACCAAATATAGGATCTCCATCTCGTACATCAACGGAGCCGGTAACATTCTGGAAAATAGCATTGTTGGCAAGCTCGCCGACCGACTGAGTTTCTACAAACGCCTCCAAATCAACCAGGTCGAATTGTTCATCAACATCAAGAATCCCATCGCCGTCTTTGTCCACATCGATCGCATCGTGTACATTGTCACCATCGGTGTCGAGTGCTTCACGGAAGTCGCTGTCGATGTTCAGCGGATCGGCGTTGGTGCCCGCAGCATTCAAATCGTTATCGCTGTCAGCCAACGCGATCGAAGTTGCGGTGCGGTCTTGGTCGTTGACATCGAATCCAGCGACTTCATCGACCGCGTCAAACAAACCATCGCCGTCGGCATCATTACCCGCCGCCAGGCCCGTTTGTTGTCCTTGGCCATGACCGGCTTCGTCGACATCGGACATTCCGTCGTTGTCACTGTCGAGGTCCAGATAGTCGACCGTGCCGTCGCCGTCAGTATCGACTGGGGTCAAACCGGTTCCCGTGTGCGTGTAAGTGCCATCCGCGTTTTGACCGACGGAACCGGCCAGCGAGTTCTCGTTACTGTCGTAGCGGTCGTCCAGACCATCTCCGTTGTCGTCCAGAAACGCCGCCGTGCCACCGAGTCCGCTTGGCGCGATGTAGTTCGCCGTCGACTGTGCCTCGACGTTGTCGGTAATGCCGTCGTTGTCGCTGTCCAGGTCCAGCTGGTCTGCGATCCCGTCGCTGTCCGTATCCGCTAGGATAATCGGGTTGAAGGCGAATCCTTCAATGTTGATGTTCATCAGTGATGTATCTTCTGATTCGTAGTTGATCGTGACGGGGCCGGTGATATCAGAGACGTCAATGTCCAGATACCACTCCGAATCAAGCAGATCCTCGACAAAGCTAACTTCCAGCAACGTTCCGGATGTCAGGATGGCTCCATCGGCATGGTTGGCGATTTCATTATTGGGATCGTGAAGAATCGCAGTGCCGGTCCCGTTCCAACTGAGGATCAGATCTTTCTGCTGGATCTGAGACGTGACATCTGTACCGGGTGCGGCAATTCCGGCCTGGACGGAACTCAAGATCCCTTGGGTTGGCTGATTGATAGTCAGGTCGAAATCGTATTCACGAACCACATCGGGTGAACTACCCTGGGTCCAGGAAAGCTGAATTCCCTCGCTTGATAGTCGCTCCCTGATCGCAATACCTGCGTCGCCATCAATGGAGAAAGCCGCTTCAACTCCCCGATCATTCGTAAAGAAACCTGATGGTGTTTCTGTTCTGTCTCCGACGGTGATGGAACCAATGACTGCGGGAGATTCATCATCATCCAAAATTCCGTCGTTGTCATCGTCAATATCTTGGGCATCGTGAACATTATCGCCATCAGTATCGAGTGCTTCGCGGAAGTCGCTGTCGACGTTCAACGGATCGGCATTGGTGCCGGCAGCATTCAAATCGTTATCGCTGTCAGCCAACGCGATCGAAGTTGCGGTGCGGTCTTGGTCGTTGACATCGAATCCAGCGACTTCATCGACCGCGTCAAACAAACCATCGCCGTCGGCATCATTACCCGCCGCCAGGCCCGTTTGTTGTCCTTGGCCATGACCGGCTTCGTCGACATCGGACATTCCGTCGTTGTCGCTGTCGGTGTCCAGGTAGTCGACCGTGCCGTCGCTGTCGGTATCGACTGGTGTTAGCACCGTACCGGCCGCAAAGTTGTCCGCAAACGTCGTCACATTATCGACCCAAATGTCGAGGGCGATGGCGGGGGCTGGGGAGGTATCCACAAATCGCAGCTCGGTTTGCGCGCTGGCGGCAGTAAAGGTCAGCGTGTGCGTCGTGGTGCCGTCGGCGCTGGTCTTGGAAACCGAAGTCGAATCCAGGACGGTCGTACCATCGAGCACACTGGCGTCCAGGCTCACGGTACCCGCTGCAGGACCGTCAGGTCCTACTTCAAAGCTGACCGTATAAGACTCGCCCACCTGTGTCTGTAATGTCTGCGAGGCCATTCCGTTGGGTACCGTGTTGCCACCATTGAATCTCAGCCTAAACCCGGCATCGATAGCGACACTCCCACTGAGTGTCCAGCCAACCCTATTAGTGAATACCCCATTGGTGATCAGGTCGCTGTTGGTGTCGTCGTAGATGTCATCCAAACCATCGCGGTCGAGGTCAACAATATCTACGCCAATACCACTTGGGGCGACATAACCCGCGGTTGCTTGAGCTTCGACGTTATCCGTGATGCCGTCGTTGTCGCTGTCCAGGTCCCGATGGTCTTCGATGCCGTCGTTGTCACTGTCCACGAAAATGCGAGCTTCTAAACCGAAGAAGCCTGATAAAGATCCGTTAGGTCCTGCTTCCTGGACCAAACTGAACGACGTGATCCCGCCCCGCGATGGGTCGCCGAAAGTGCTATCGGCGAAGCGGAGTGTGCCGTTGAGTTGACCAGGCGTATTGCTGTCCGCCGAGACCGATGTGCCACCGTTAAGCAAGGCCACATCTACGTTATTGTTGGAAATCGCCTCAAAAGGAACATCGGTAACGACATCGCCGTTCTCGAACGTGGCCGTGAATTGCCCCAATACAGTTTGATTCGTGATACTTCCGAGAAGGAGCGACAGACCAGCAAGAGGTTCGTCACTTTCGTAGGTATAGACGGTGCCGGCGAACACCCCGTTTTCGTCAATGCGGAACACACCAGCACCCGCACCAATCGTCAGGTTGTTGCTGGGGTTACCATTAAGCGTCGCCGTGACACTGATGTTGGCCGAACCCTGGGACGTAGTCAAAGTCAAGTCCGCTGTCGCAGAATCTGTTTCCTCGGCCACTGC
The DNA here is from genome assembly GCA_964583205.1 of uncultured Pirellulaceae bacterium. Taxonomy (GTDB): domain Bacteria; phylum Planctomycetota; class Planctomycetia; order Pirellulales; family Pirellulaceae; genus CALMEE01. Next base: position 5,820 of record CAZOXC010000010.1, read on the forward strand.
CTGCATAGTCGTGCTCGTGCCAACTTCAACGGCATCTACAATGCCATCGTTGTCGTCGTCGACATCTTCCGCGTCGACGACTCCATCGTCGTCCAGGTCCGCATCGCGGAAGGCCAGATCCACGCTGCCAGCAGCGAAGTTAGACAGATCACTGGCGAGCGTTGGTGTGTCGGTCAGGTTAAACTGAGACGTGTTGCTGACCGTACCCCCATCCGCAACGGTGACGTTTTCGTCATTGACGTCGAAACCATCGTTTTCGTTGGATCCTTCGACGACGTCTTTGAGGCCATCCCCATCGGTATCACCCGAAGCATTGATAGCCGCTTGAGTGATGCCATGACCGGCTTCGGCGGCATCGCTAATACCATCACTGTCGCTGTCGCGATCCTGGTAGTCGGCAATGGTATCGCCGTCAGTATCGACGGGTGTTAGCGCCACACCGACCGCAAAGCTGTCCACGAACGCTGTCACATTATCGACCAAAATGTCGAGGCCGAGGGCGGGAGCGGAGGAGGTATCTACAAACCGCAACTCGGTTTGTGTGCTGGTGGCAGTAAAGGCCAGCGTGTGCGTCGTGGTGCCGTCAGCGCTGGTCTTGGAAACCGAAGTCGAATCCAGGACGGTCGTACCATCGAGCACACTGGCGTCCAGGCTCACGGTACCGGCTCCGATACCGTCAGGTCCTACTTCAAAGCTGACCGTATAAGATTCGCCCACCTGTGTTAGGAATGTCTGCGAGGCCGTTCCGTTGGGTACCGTCTCGCCACGGTTGAAGCTCAAGCCAAACGCAGCACCGATCTCGGCATTTCCACTAAGCGTCCAGCCAATTCTATTATTGAGTACTCCATTGGTGATCAAGTCGCTGTTGGTGTCGTCGTAGATGTCATCCAAACCATCGCGGTCGAGGTCGACAATATCTACGCCGATACCACTTGGGGCGATATAACCAGCGGTTGTTTGTGCCTCAACATTATCCGTGATGCCGTCGTTGTCACTGTCGATGTCCAGGTGGTCTTCGATGCCGTCGTTGTCACTGTCCACGAAAATGCGAGCATCCAAACCGACGTTCGCTCCAAAATCCGTGGCAGTTCCTGCTTCGTGGACAAAACTGAACGACGTGATCCCGCCCCGCGATGGGTTGCCGATAGTGCTTTCGGAAAAGTCGAGTGTGGCGAAGAGTTGGCCAGGTGTATTGATGTCCGCCGTGACCGATGTGCCACCGTTAGGCAAGGCCACATCTACGTTATTGGTGGAAGTGGCAACAAAAGGAACATCGGTAACGACATCGCCGTTCTCGAACGTGGCCGTGAACTGCCCAAATACAGTTTGATTCGTGATACTTATGAAACGGAGCGACAGACCAGAAAGGGGTTCGTCACTTTCATAGTTATAGACGGTGCCGCTGAACACCCCGTTTTCGTTAAAGCCAACCCCATCGCCACCCACAGAAGTGTTCACGTTGTTGCTGGGGTTACCATTAAGCGTTGCCGTGACACTGATGTTGGCCGAACCCTGGGACGTCGTCAAAGTAAATTCCGCCGATGCAGAATCTGTTTCGTCGGCCACTGCTAAAATAGCCGTGCTCGTACCAACTTCAACGGCATCCACAATTCCGTCATTGTCGTCATCGACGTCGACCGCATCATCAACGCCATCGCCATCAGTGTCGGCCAGCACGCCCTGCCAGTTCTCTGCCGCCAACGTTTGGGCTTCGATTTGCCCGACGTTCAATTCCAGCTCCCAGTCACCACCCAGTGCTTCAGCTCCAGTCAGGTCATCAGAAGCCGCCACATCGGCACCAGTAATCGCGCTAATCGACTCAATGAAAGATTCGCCCTCTGTATTGCCTGCCAAGTCGCAACCGTAGAACAACAGATCCGCATCTGCCGTGAGAGAAAGTGACCAACGAGCCAACTGATCAACATATCGATCCAGGTTGTCGTCTGTCAGTTTGGTATTTCCCAGGTGAACTTCACCATTGTCACCATGAGAAACAATATGGATCGCCGAAAAGTCCTGACCCGATTGCTCCAGGAAATCGGAAATCTGCTGAACTCCGTCGCGATTCCCATCCAGGAAATGAACTTCAATCGAAGCTTGACCCTGATTCGACAAGATCTCGGCCAACAGCTGCTCACTGTTCTCCACGCCAGCATCAACAACGATCAACTCACGTGGACCCTGTTGCTGCTGTTGCTCCAGACTCTGCATATCCACTGGAACGGCCTGCTCGATCGCACCACTGTTGACGATCGTTGCATCCGGCACCGCGTCGAACAACACTCGTTCTTCCAAGGGCTCGAAAAATGATTTGTTGGCACTTGGCTTCAGGGATTTACGAGATTTCCCGCCCGAGCTTTTGCTAGTTGAGCTCTTGTCGGTAGGCCGTTTGTCATTTGGTGAATTCATTTTTCAATCAGTGGGCTTAACAAAATAAAGGAAGGTTTGACTAGCGCGAATACACAAGTTCGATACCAAAAAATAGTTCGCGACACGTCGCCATCTACCGGACAACAGAAAGATTCCAGCGATTGAAAGACCCTCACAACATCACATTCAAACGTTAAACAAATATCATCATCACCCTTGTTTACGATGCGATTTGTGTTGATTCGGTCAACCCCAACAGGTCAACCCACCCGCAAGGGTTGGTCGAGACACTTGGAGTTGGCGACATTGGCATCTGGTCACCATTCATCCGTAGGCTTACAGCCCACAAAAGTGCATTCATGTCACCACCTCAAGGGGGTGACAATCGAAGAAATTTGAATGCTGAGACAGGTCCGACTTTTCGGATCTGGTAATTTTTCCGCTACAGAAATACCTACCGGCGAGGGGAGGTAATCTTGATTACGATCGCGACTCGGCAATCGGGTCAACCCCTTCAATCGGCAAATCCGATTACGTAGTTTTCCTAACCAACGCCCTAACCGGAACAATCGTCAAGACATGTAAATCAATTTCGATTATGCAACACAGGCAGGCTATTTCCGAGTTTGACGATGTTGCAGATTACATGGTCATTTTTGGTCGTTAGGGATGTGCCATTCACCTAATGGTGATCAGCCCACATTCAACCCGAAAAATTAGACTGACCGGACCAACCACGTCGAAAAAACAAGCAGAACAGTTTTCACCGGTAAGTACCCAACCACCATCCCTAACGTGAAAATCGATGCAAATCCAAGCTTTCAAAACGATCCTGTTATTCGCCCTTATTGCTACAGCCTGTTGCTCGGCGACCCTGTACTCGCAAGTTGAATTCAAAAACTTTGACGCTTCTGACGTATTCCAAGGGTTGGAAGAAGCAGGGATTCGCAACCAGCAACCATTGGTTTACCCATGGTGGAATGATCACGTTACGACTTCGCTCCGACAACGTGAACCAGTGGAAGCCGACATTCACAGCCTGTTATTTCTGGCAATTCACAACTCGAACAACATCAAGATCGCCAGTCGCGACCCGTTGATTCGTCACACCGCGATTCGCGAAGCTGATTCTGAATTCGATTGGATCAAGTATCTTGATTCAGCCTGGAATGATACCAGCGAACCGACCGGAAGTATCCTGACTGCAGGTACGAATGTCGATCGATTCGACGAGCAGAGTATTCAGCTGAATGGTGGATTGCGGAAAAGAACACGCAACGGTGGGCAGTTCGATATTTCGCAACGACTGGGCTGGCTGGACAACAACTCTACATTTCTGACACCTCCTGATCAGGCCACCGGGCGTTTTCTGGTCTCATACACCCACCCTTTATTGCGAGGCAGCGGCTACAACTTCAACAACAGTCTGGTTGTGCTGGCTCGAATTGATGCCGAAGTTGCCGAGAACGAGTTTCTGGCAACTCTGCAGGACGAATTACTTGAGATCGTACAGAACTACTGGGCACTGTACCTGGAACGAGCCCGTTTGGCACATCGCATCCGTCTGTATTTGAAAACCGAAGAAATTTATCGCACCCTGAGTGCCCGGCAAGTCTTCGATGCTCAACAAACTCAGATAATCACGGCCGAAAGTGCACTGGAGAATCGACGAGCTGACTTGATTCGGGCTCGCACCGAGGTCGCCAATGCGGAAACTCGACTGAGGGGATTGATCAATGCACCGGAGCTGTTGAACTCAGATGTCCTGGAACTGATTCCCGTCGAAACACCGGCCACCAATTTTATCTCGGTTGATCTTCAGAATGAGGTGCAAATTGGAATTCAAAACCGACCGGAAGTTCACGCGGCTATTCTGCAAGTCAAAGCCGGTTCCGAAAGACTGGGAATCGCCCAACATGAACTTATGCCCGTCTTGAACCTGGTGACCTCGGCTTACGCCAACGGTTTGCGAGGCAATTTTGACAGTAGCAACGCATTCACCGATCAATTTACCAGGGGACGACCCAGCTATTCGATCGGCGTGCAATACGAACTGCCGGTTGGCAATCGACTGGCTCGCGCTCGCGTGTGCCGCCGGCAGCACGAACTGGCCCAACTGCAGGATCAATATGCCAGAGCACTGGAAGCAATTCAAACTGAAGTCGACATCGCTGTTCGAGAGTTGAACACGGCACATGCAGAAATTAATGCCAAGAGTCGAGCGTTGGCGGCTGCCGAAGCGGAAACAGCGACGATCGAGGAACGCTGGAGACGGATGGCCGACGGAAGTGGCTCGGCTGCCTTGAACCTGGAGTCGTTGTTGCGAGCACAGGAACGAGTCACCGAGGCCGAGTCCCAGTATGTTCAATCGATTCTCACCTATAACCTGGCATCCATTACCCTCAAACGCGCCAACGGAACGTTGCTGCAATCCGAAAGTGTCATCGTCGGTGAAGTTTGCCAAAACGGCTGCAAAGATCTTGTGCTGGACAAGGAACAACCGCAAGTCAGCGAGTTCCCACAAATGACCGGTCAACCAATCACCGAACAACCCTATCAAGATCAGCAGTTCTACCAACAGCAGAATGCAGATCCCGGTAAGCAGGGGCAATTTGACGCCGAACACTTGCTGAAAGTTGCTCCAGAAGTACAACCCTTGCCACAAACCGAAGGAAACCGATAAAGGTCACTCGCACCTGGTGGCCAGGGCTGTACTTCCGGCCAACTTTCAATTCAGTCTGTTTCCAATCCAAGTTGCACCCAATGCCCAGCCTGGAAAACTCCAACTTGTTAAATTCGGCCGGAAGTTTTTTCTCCAAACACTTGCGTCCACGCGGACACAGTCACGGCGAAATCCGTGCACTGGCCAGAAGGATTCGAGCAGCAGAAAAATCGTTTGCTGACCTGAACAATGAATCGATCAAGTCCAAAGCTTATTCGATTCGCGAGTCCATCAAGTCCGCCAACGATATCCGAATTCCGACTGTGGAATTCGCCGGCTTGATCGCCGAATCCGTTTTTCGCACAAACGGATTCCGACTGTTTGATGTGCAAATCCAGGCGATCGCCTCGACTCTCGGCAATGTGGTTCTGGAAATGCAAACCGGAGAAGGCAAAACAATCGTCACCGGTTCGATCGCCGCACTGAAAACATTGCAGCACACTTCCGTACACGTCAGCACCACCAACACCTACCTGGCTCAACGTGATCTGGAATCACTGGCCGACTTGTTCCGAATGCTGGATATCTCGTTTGCCCTGCTGCCGGAAGAAAGCAATGAAGCCGCATCCCGTCGAGCCTACCGAAGTCAAATCGTTTACGGGCCCGGATACCAATTCGGTTTTGATTACCTGCGCGACCAGATGCACCTGCGGCAAAACCGCACTTCGAGACTGGGACTGACTATCGTCAATCGAATTCGGGGAACCGATCCGCATTCCAAGTTGATCCAGCCAACCGAATATCCGATTAGCCTGATCGACGAAGCAGACAGCGTGATGATTGACGAAGCCACCACGCCGTTGATCATCAGCTTGCCCTCGAAACGACAGGAACAGGAAACACCTTACCACCTGGCTCACAAGATTGCCGAGCAACTGCAGGAAGGTGATTCCTATCAAGTCAAAAAACCGGGAAGCCAGATCGAGATCACCGAGCAAGGCGACCGCTTGATCCATGAACAAATTGAAGGCAAGTCCAGATTGCAGCTCTCCCGACCCTGGCGACTCTATATCAACAATGCGCTACGAGCCCAGTTGGTTCTCAAGCGCGACGAAGACTACGTTGTTGTTGATGACGAGGTGCAGATCGTTGATCAATATACGGGACGCATCTTGCCCGATCGAACCTGGCAGGACGGACTGCATCAAGCCGTCGAAGTAAAAGAACAAGTCCCCATTAAACCGGGGCGCGAATCGACAACACAGATTACTCGACAGCGTTACCTGCAAATGTATGAAATGCTGATCGGGCTGACGGGCACCGCCAGGTCCGTCACGCATGAATTTCAACAGGTTTACCGTTGTCGAGTTTCGGAAATCCCCACCAACAAACCTTGCCTGCGCAAATTGATTGCGACTCGATTCTTCGCCGATCAGGATGCAAAATTGAAAGCCGTTGCCGAAGATGTGGTCAAGCGTCATCAAGCGGGACAACCTGTTTTGGTTGGAACCCGCACAATCCGTGAAAGCAAAATAGTTTATGAAGCTCTCGTCGCCAAGCGTGTTCAACCAACGCTTTTGAATGGGGTTCAGGATCAGGAAGAGGCAGAAATCGTCGCAGACGCCGGCAAAACCGGTGCGATCACGATCGCCACGAACATGGCCGGTCGAGGAACCGATATTAAACCTGATGAAGATGCCTTACATGCAGGTGGTCTTCACGTCGTCGGATTCAGCCCCAATTACAGCAAACGAATCGATCGCCAACTGATCGGTCGCGCTGCCCGCCAGGGGCAACCAGGATCCGCTCAATTCTTTGCAGCAGCTTCGGATTCAATTTTTACCGAATTCGAATCGTCACTCTCCAAATCGATGCCCAGGCGCGCCAATCGACATGGAGAAACTCGTAACTATTCGAGCGACCTGAATGCGCTGCAGGAAAAGATTGAAAAACGAGACTATCAACAACGGCAGGACCTGATCCTCCGCGATCGCTGGATGGACTCGGTCAGAGAATCAATCGAAAAACAGTAGAACGGAACCTGATTGTCAGAGTTCTGCGTGCAGATTGTTTATGTTTGGGATTTAAGATCCAGTGTTCAGAAACGAGAGTCGAAAATTTGAAACGAATTGCGCAGTGATCAGGCCGTTGCTGGTCGTGATTTGCGGACTCCTGATAAGTCCACTTGCAATCGGACAAGTGCAGACCAGTCAAATCACTCGCAGTTTCACCGAGCCCATCGAAGAGTCCGTCGCGGCCAGCGCCGAGATCGGAATCATCGCGGAAGTTCATGTCAAGGAAGGCGACCTCGTGCAAGTCGGTGACTTGCTGGCCGTGATCAATCATGCCGTGTTGAAAGAGTCGCTGGCAATCGCCATCGCACGCTCGGAATCAACGGCTGCACTGGATGCTGCCAAATCGCAAAAAGCAATGCTGGAATCGCAACTGGAAGCGATCGAATCGCTGGTGGATGGCGGACACACCAACAAATTTGAAGTCATGCAGAAGAATGCCGAGTACCAGACAGCAATCTCTGAACTGCGGGCCGCTCAAGATGATTTGAAACTGGCGCAACTGGAAGTGCAGCGGATTAAGGCACAGATTGCCGACCGAACGATCAAAAGCCCCATCAATGGTTTCGTGACTGAACTCCATAAACAACTGGGGGAAAATGTTTCCAACAACGCGCCCGAATACGCAACGATTGTGCGAGTCGACAAACTGAAAGTACGATTCTATTTGTCCGCTGAAACACTTCGCTCGATCAGTTTGGGAGATTCTGTTGTTGTCCGAATTGGCAAAAACAGGCAACCCGTCAACGGAAACATTTCATTCGTCTCGCCCATCATCAATCCCAACAGCGGCCTGGGAAGACTCGACGTGGAAATCGACAATCAGGATTTCGGCTTTCAAAGCGGCATCGTCTGTTACTGGGGCGAGCAGGATTCAGTCACCAGCCAGGCGTCAAATCGAATCGAACAAAATAATTAACCCTCTCAGCGCTGATGACCAACTCCAACCAACAGCAGATCCATTCGACCAGCGACATCACGCTGGGTCTGCCTCGTCAAAAATCAAACCCACCGAACTCGCCCAAGCAATTGACGCTGGGGCAGGGCATCGATCAGCAGATTCTGGAGTCCTTGTCGGCCAATCTGGAAGAAAAAACTTTGCGGGCCAAGTTCGTGAAGACGGCGCTCTCCACCAGTGGTGTGGTGGGTGTCTGCTTTCTGATCAAGGACGACAATGACCACTGGATGCCCTCGATTTCGTCACCGACTTCGGGACGATTGCCCGACCATCGCAAATTCGCTTTGGAATACTCGGAGAAGTGCGATGAAATTTCCAAGTCGCGTGGCGTCCGCACCCAACCGCTTGAGTCGATGGACAAAATGGTTGCAGTATTCGCTCCCATTATTCCTCAGGGGGCGCCCACTGAAATTTTGATGCTGGTTGCACAAAACCAGAAAGACGCTCTGACCGCAACTCGAGTCGCCCAGAAAATTGCCGGGGCGGTTCAAATCTGGCTGAACGGACAATCTTCGGCAGACGCAGATTGGCAAGTCAACGCGCTGGCCGCGATCCTGGAGATCGTTGCGAAAGTTGAAAATCAAACCCATCCGAAAGAAGCTTGTCAGGAGATTGTAAACTTGCTGGCCAGCCGATTGGGCTGCACTCAGGTGGCAATCGGGTTGCAGCAGAAAACTCGATTCGACTTGATGGCTGTCGCTGGCGTCAACCAGCTTGATCAAGGTTCGGAAACCGGTCGCAATTTCCGGCAAGCGCTGGTCGAGAGCGTCACTCGAAAACATCCCGGCGTATATCCGCCCATTCATCAGGAAAACAATCACCTGCTGCAAGCTCACAAGCAACTGGCTGCACACATTCACGCGCCCGCAATTTACACCTGTCCACTTGTTACTGAAGATGAAGAACAAGTGGGTGCAATTTTGTTAGGTGGAGAAATTGCCACACTGCACTCCGAACAATTTGCCCGTTTCATGGGCACGGCTACACCCGCCATTTCTAACTCGTTGCGAATCGTGGATCGAGCCAAAGACAGCTCACTGAAAAGTGCCAAGTCCAAGCTGGGCAAACTCCTGTCATTGCCCAAACGTATCATTCTACTGGGCTTGTTAATCGCCTTTTCGCTGTTGATGTTTCTGCCCATCACCTACCGAGTCCGATGCAATTGCGTAACGGAACCAGTCACCAAACGTTTTGCTGTCGCGCCTTTTCAGGGACAAATCGTTTCCGGGTTCGTCGAACCCGGTGACCACGTCAAAGCGGACCAGGTATTGGCCGAAATGGATGGACGAACCATTCGATGGGACCTGTCGGGTGTCGTTGCAGAACGCGATCAATCCATTCGGACTCGGGAAGATGAACTGGCCAAACGCAACGTCAACGAAGCAGTGGTGGCTGGCCTGGAATACGACCGCCTGATTTCACAACAAAAGATTCTTGAATACAAACAGGACCACTTGCAAATCAAGAGCCCAATCGACGGGATTGTGTTGTCAGGTTCGCTGGAAAGAGCAGAGGCAGCGTCTGTGGAAACCGGAGAAGTGCTTTTCGAAATCGGTCCGATGAAGCCGATGCGATTCGAAATCGCCATTCCCAGTAACGAAATTGCACAAGTCAAATCCGGGTTTAAAGCAAGGATCTGGATCGAAGGACAGGAAGAGCAACCAATCGACGGCGAGATTACACGAATCCATCCGCGCAGCGAAACTCGCGACGCCAAAAATGTTTACATTGCTGAAATCGAATTCCCCAACGATGACGAACGATTCCGACCCGGCATGAAAGGCAGTGTACGAATCGACTGCGAAAAACGATCGCTCGGCTGGAGCTTGTTCCACAAACCAATGAACTGGATGCGCTCAAGGTTGACTTGGTGGTAGAAATTGAAGGGTTCAGGAAAAAAGGGTTCAGGGTTCAGGAAGAAGGGTTCAGGGTTCAGGGTTGAGGGTTGAGAGTTGAGAGTTGAGGATTGAGAGTTGAGGATTGAGGATTGAGAGTTGAGGATTGAGGAACGAGGTTCAAGATGCTTTAAAATTATAGATTTAAGATGCGTCAAGCTTTTGATATTGAGCTTTGGCGAGAGCTCGCAACATCCGGTTAAGGTGTTTGGTCTCGTCAACGATATGGTCAGCGACTTCTGGAGGAAAGATTCCAAGTTCTTTTGCGATATAGGTTTGGGTTCGCAGCTCGGAGGACGAACCGATTGCGATTGAGATAAACCTGGCAAAGTCCCGCGGACTACGTTCGTAGCCTTCAGCGATATTGGAAGGAACCGAAACAGCAGCCCTTTGCATTTGATCTCGCAGACCAAAGTCACGACTATCACGAACGCATTTGTATACTTCGATTGCGAGCTCCTTGCTTCGCTGCCAAACCAAAAGGTCTTCAAAAGATTGAAAAGTCATTTTAACCCTGAATCCCGATCACTAAATCCTAAATCCTAAATCCTAAATCCTCAACTCTGAACCCTAACCCCTGAACTCTCATACCCTCAACTCTCA
>CAZOXC010000011.1:0-15913 GCA_964583205.1 uncultured Pirellulaceae bacterium
TTAATAGGCAACGCAAATTTTTGACCTGATCAGATCTCGACTCGATTCTTGCCTTTTTCTTTTGCGCGGTACAGAGCTTTGTCAGCGGCGGCGACCAGATCAAGAATCTTGTCGGCCGAGGCAGGAAATTCTGCCACACCCACACTGATGGTTGGCTTCAAAGCGATGCCATCTTTTTCCAATCCGGCCGTTTCGACGGCGAAACGAATTTCTTCAGCAATCGCTACAGCTTGCTGCAACCCGTGACCAGGCAGAAACACACTGAACTCGTCACCGCCAAACCGACAAGCCTGGCCTCGCGAGCCAATCACGTCAGCAATCATCCGCCCAGTCTCGCCAATCGAAAAAGCTCCAAACAAATGGCCATGCGTGTCGTTGATCTGCTTGAGCCCATCCATGTCCATCATCAACAGGGCAAGTGTGCCGTCTGTGAACCGAGCCTGCTCCAGCGCGAATTCGAACTCCTCGTCAAAACGACGCTTGGAAGGCAAGCCAGTCAATGGATCGGTACCCACCAATGTGGAAACCTGGTTGTGAAAACTCACATCCAGTTCGTCCGCCAAACCAAATCGCAGCACCGTATCGCCCACGATAATTTTCTCTCCGTCACGCAGTACATGGTCTCCTCGAATCGGCACGCCGTTGGCCAGCGTACCATTGGTGGACTCCAGGTCTTTCAGGACAAACTGATCCCCATCTGTCGGAGTGATCACGGCATGCTGACGCGAAACACCAAAATCATGAAGAGTTATCGCGCAAGTCTGATCGCGACCAATCATTGTCGGACGGTCAACTTTGACGAAACTTCCCAAATCAGCCTTGCTGCGAATCACATGCAAAAAACCATTGGATGTGTTTTTCTGTGCGGCTTGCTGCGGATAGTCCTCCAGCCGCAACGTACCGGACAACGCCAGCGGCATGATTTTGGGGCGGCCTGGTTTTTCAAATGAGTTCATTCTCTCTAATCCGAATGTTTCCTTGTTGGACCCTGGAAAAAGTCGCGGAAGTATATCAACGAGCTGCCTCTCCGGCACCGTCAAAATCCCTCAAGCTCTCCGCTAGCGTTCGCCATCAATCAGACAGTCATCCATGAACCTCAGGATGGTACGAGTCAGTTGCCGAAGCGGTTCAGTCGCGCTCAAAAAAAGTGATATCAGCCAACACATCGCTACGGATTCATACAATTCTGCAAAACTCCAGTTTTCAGTTTGCCCCAATGGTTTTGAAACCCTGAGAAGAAAACTTCTTTGTAATTCAGCCGCTATTCCGCAAAAAACGATACCTGTTTCCGGTATTTTGTCTTTACGCCCTGCATTTATAATGGCTAGTGGATTCTTTACTCTCGATTGGCTGACCCAATGACAAACACCAACACTACTGGCACTTTCGTTGCGTTTGGGCTGGCGACGGCGATTGGATTTTTTTCTGTCGCGGCCGCCTTTGGGCAACAACCAACTGTGACTGAGGACGAAGCGATTTCCGCATCCAATTTCGAACAATGGCGAGATCACATTCGCGCCAAAACATCCGAACTGGATTGGAGTGAATTGCAATGGCTGCCTTCCTTTCACGAGGGACTGACAAAAGCGGCAGCAGAAAATAAGCCGCTGTTGTTGTGGGCGATGAATGGACACCCGCTCGGATGTACATGAGGCAACGGAAATGTCGGCCGACAGTCTGTCTGGTCAAACGATGAAATCAGCGAACTGGCCGATCAGTTTGTTCTGGCGGCAGACGAAGTTTGGCGGTTGCAAGGTGGCATGGACTTCAAAACATATCTTGCTGCCGGCGGAGCGGATCCCGAATGTGTCTTGTTTCAGAAGATGGCATCCACTGGCCATATGGGTAGTGGCGGTGGATCGAAGCAGGGAATTTATATCTGCACTCCGGCAGGCAAACGGCTGGCCTCAAACAATTCGTTAAATGCCCAATCCGTCAAGAAGATGATGGAACAGGCGCTGGAAGACTGGCAAAACCTTCCCGAACATGAGCGGATCGCGGATTCGGTTGAATCTAAACCCGATCATCGTTGGGAATGGAACTATCCCGAGGATGGACTGGTTTTGAAATTGACGGCTCGCTACCTTTCCGGCGCGACACTTCAAAAACAGCAACCCGACAAACGGTTTAATTTCGACTACGCCTGGTTCGGTTCCGATGAGGTCAAATCTTTTTTGACTGCTGCTCCAGTCGTCGGCAAAAAATATGAACTTCCCCAACCCTTGTTCGAGCGATTCGTCCGATGCCATTTACTGGATACAGCTCAAGGCGAGAGTGGAACTTTTCGCTCGGATGAAATCAGCGGCAAATTCGAAATCACCATCACCGAAGTGAACGCGACCACGATCAAGCTTGAACTAGCCGGATTAAGTTCGGCGGCCGCCACCAAAAGCAACGTTGGCTATTATCGAGTGCCTCGGATCGAAGCCGAAGTATATGGATTTGCTTCCTATCAACGGCAACAAAATCGTTTTGACAAATTTGAAATGGTCGGCAAGGGAAAGATCTTCAGGTCCATCGAACCTGAGGCCGATGAATCACCGGCTCGACATATCGGTTGGTACTTTACGCTGGCCGATCCAGACTCGCCGGCCGAGCGTTTATTTCCATCCTATATCTACGCATACGAAGCGGATTGGCTGGAAAAACCCGCAGTCGAATTGCAACAACTACATCGACAGCGGAAGTAACCGGCCCCATCATTTAAGATGACCGGCTACTTTCGTCCGCGTCGTTAAATCTTCGTTCGCTTGACTGAGCTGTGGAGCATGCCGCGCTTTAAGTCAACATCGCATCGGTCATGATCTCGATGATAAACGGCTTTTTAGATGCCAAACCTTTTTCGTATGCCGCATCTAAATCTTTAGCATCCGTAACCGTGACTCCATCACCACCACACAGCTTTGCGAATTCGGCAAAATTCGGATTGGTAAGGGTCGTCTCCCAAACATCCCATTCTCCATCTCTTTGTTCCTTAGAGATTTTGCCAAGCTCTTTATTGTGCAGCAGAATAATGGTGATATCCATTTTGTATTTAACGGCAGTCGTAAAATCACCCAGGTACTGACCAAAGCCGCCGTCGCCTGCGACCACAACAACTTTTCTTTGTCCTTGATCTACGGCCCATGCACCCATCCCGGCTGGCAGCCCAAAACCAATCGAGCCCAAGTAACCAGACATGATCACATGCTGATTGCCTTTACACTCAAAGTACCTTCCAAACGAATAAGTGTTGTTGCCGACATCAACACTTAAAATTGCGTTTTCTGGAACATAAGGTGAGAGCTTGTCAAAAAGCACCGCCGAGTTCATACCATCGCCATTATCTTCTTTTGATCGACTCTTCTTTTCGTCTCTCCAGCTGCTCCAAAGTTTCTTAAGTTCATCTCTTTGGTCCAGGCACTTAAACTTCTCCGGCACAGCTTCGATCATGAGTTTTGCAGAAATCCCTACATCACCCCAAATGGACTCGTCGACTGCGTGGAATTTCCCAAGTGCCATCCGGTCAAAATCAACCTGGATAATCGGACGATGGAAATCAATTCCAGTGTGTTTAGAAAAAGAAGAGCCAAACACGATCAGCAAATCCGCCTCGGCCATTAACGTGCTGGCGATCGGCGTACCACTTGCACCAAGAACACCACCACCCAGCGGATGGTCATCGGAAATCAAACCTTTTCCTTTGAAGGTGGTAATGATGGGACAGTTTAATTTTTCAGCCAACGCAACAACGTCCGACATTCCCTCTCTGGCTCCATGCCCAACGATAATCAGTGGTTTTTTAGAGGCACCAATTCGGTACCCGGCAAAATCGATTGACTGTTGCGGAGGGGTGATATCTGTGGCGCTGATTCTTCCTTCTGGTCGACCCGGCCCAACTCTACCGGCTTCCTGAACCTGAATTTCATCCGGGAAAATGAGAGTCGCTACATCTCTGTTGATGATGGCGTCTTTACAAGCTAACGCTGCAAGCTCGGCATGCTTACTGTCAGACAGAACAGGCTGAACAAAACTCGACACTGCATCAAACGCTGACTGAGTATCAATTTCCTGAAAAGCGCCGGGCCCCAGAACTTGTGAATCGACCTGTCCGGCAAGTGCGATAGCGGGAGCTCGATCCATCTTCGCATCCCACAGTCCGGTAAGCAGGTTTGTGGCACCGGGCCCAGCGATAGCCAAACAAGCAGCTGGCGTTCCCTTAACTTTTGCGTACCCCGAAACAGCAAAGGCTGCAGCGGCTTCGTGACGAACGCCAAAGTATTGCATCTTGCCCTTTTTCACCATGGATCTTACGGCTTCAGCAACACCAAGATTGGAGTGGCCAACAATTCCAAAAACCGTATCAACTCCGTATTCGACCAGAGTCTCCATAATCACATGGCTAACAGTCCAATTCGATCTCTTTGGTTTTGGAACAAGTGCCAATATCGTTCCATCTTCTTCTTTAATTTTTATGGTCTCAACCGAGTCGTCGTTCCCAACACCTTTGCCTGTTTTTAGATCGAACTTATATCCATGCCAGGGGCAACGAATTTTTCCATCGCAGACTTCACCATCACCCAGCGGCCCACCTTGATGAGAACATCTTGCGTTTACCGCAAAGTAACCAGATTCTGTTCTGGTGAGTGCGATCTGCTTTGAACCGACTTGAGCTGTCTTAATCTGCCCGACGGTCAGTTCGTCAGACTTGGCAACTTCTATCCATTTTTCAGTGGCGTCACCGTCCTCTTGATTGGCAGCAGAAATCGTGAAATCTTCATTGTCTTTAAAGCCTGCATACCAGTGGGTTCCGTCACAAAATGGTTTATTTTTGGATTGACCACAGCGACAAAGAACACAATGCTCTTTACTGGCACCTTCAGCCATCTCGGTATCCAGCTCAATACCGCCGCGAAGCTCAAAAGGGCCATTTCTGGAAACTTGTATCTCCGGGTTGTCCCCGTGATAGTTGGTGTGAACTTGCCCATCTATTGCATAAGACAATGCACCCGAGGGACATTTTTTGATGGTTTCGATGATCTTGTCTTTGGGTGCTGCTTCCGGATCGCCCCATTTTTCGTGATTCCAAACTTGTGGCAACTCAGCAGTGCAAAAACCTGCGTGAGAGCAGATGTTTCGGTTATCCAAAAGGGTGATGTCTTTTCCCTCGTTCACATCAAGCCTGTCGGGCTGACGTTCATCAGATTTCTCGTCAGTAAAACCAATGGCGTTGTGGCGACCATCACAAAAAGGCTTAGATTTTGAAGCTCCGCACCGGCACAACATCATCGTTTTTTTTGTTTTTACCGGTTCACCTCGAGAATTTATAAACGTTTCCAATCCAGAAACTTTAATCGGGCCATTTTTCTCAAAAGTAACTTTTGGTTTGTCTTTTCCTGACTCAGCCACTGGGACTCCTTCTCTATAATTTTTGCAAGCCATTGGTTAATGACTGAAACTTCACCTACAAAATTAAGTTCTTTTAAGTTGACTTTCAACTGTAGGAGGCGATCCATTTCAAACAGGCTAAACTTCACCCGAACAACCACTGGCACTGCAACTGCGTCTGCAGGCACTAAAAATGGTGTCCACAATTCGGAAACCTGACGGGAGTCAGGCCAATTTTGGCGGACAATTGAAATTCGCAGAATGATTTGACCGTTTTTTCGATCCTGATTGCATTTTTTTCCATAATGCCGTTTCGGAAATTGGCAAAATTCCTCACACTCCGGGGCGATCATACCAAACGGATCTGAGTGGGAATGCAATGTTAATTTCCGACAAACATCAATTTATCTTTGTTCACGTCTTCAAGAATGCCGGGACAAGTATCTCGCGCAGCCTGCGACCCTATTCAGTCACCGGCTGGCAAAGCATCGCCAACCCGATTTTCAAACGAGTCGGCATCCCCCAGGTTGGCACTCGACGATTTCCAACCCATGTCAGGGCTTCCCAGCTCATCGAGGCACTTGGTCGCAAAAAGTTTGATTCGTATTTCAGTTTCGCGTTTGTGAGAAACCCCTGGGACTGGCAAGTATCACAATACAAATACATCCTCAAAAGAAAACGACATCCTCTGCATCTCCGAATCAAACAACTGGGCGATTTTTCGGAATACTTAAAGTGGCGATGTCGGCGGGTTCGTTTGCAGAATGATTTCGTGTCGGTCGACGGAGAGCAGGTTGTCGACTTTGTGGGGCGGTTTGAGAATATCGAGCACGATTTTCAGGAAATCTGCAAACGCATTGGTGTCAATGCAAACCTGGGAGTTCGCAACGTGACGAAGTCTCAACCATTCCAGGAATACTACGACGCTCGATCAGTCGAATTGGTCAAAAAAACCTATCGCCAGGATATCGAATTGTTTGGATATCAATTCGATGAGAGCCCCGGTCGAAAAATTGCCTGATGGCAAACCCGGGCTTGGCCTTCTTGTGGGTTGGCAAGCAAATTGACCAGTCAATTTAGTCCTTGATACCGTGCTTTTCACGGACTTTGGCATCGTCAAAATTTTCCGGCACGTCAAAGTCCTGATTGGCTTTCAACGCTCTAAGAGTCAGCGCCTCAACTTCGACACCGTCTTGCGGGACCTCAGCGTTTCCGCACCAGACGATTGCATTACAAACGACTCGCAAGAAATCTTTGTTGCCCCAGTTCCAGTGAAAGTGTCCGCCCGTGAATCCGAAGCCACGTCCACCATCTTCTCGCTGCAATGCCCAGGCAACATGTTGCGGCTGGCCCGCTTTAGCTCGAACGTGCGGGTTACCGCTGTGCGCTCCATCAGGACGGCTCAAAGTCTCCTTGGGCGGAATTGCCGAAAGGATTGGAGTCACTCTTTCCATGCCTTCCGGGAACCGCATGTGATAATACCACTCGTCATTGATCTCAAAAGGATTGACTCCATTGGTGATCGGATGTTCGGGCATTTCAGTGAAGTTGGCGGTCCAATGCGGATTGACTGACCAATGAGTTTCGAAGTAGCCGCCAATCCACTCGAGAAACTTATCCCCGGATTCGCCCGGAGGAACTTCAACTCCATAGTGGATGCACACAATACCGACTTGGTGATCCACAAGTTTTTGCACCTGGTCCAATCGCGAATTGACCGGATGCCTGCCACCGCCGTCACAGTACATAACAATCACGTCAAAGTCGCTTAACTCCTCTTCATCCTGAGGCCAGTCGTGCTTGAACACCTCGGCCTCCAGCCCGTCGATACTTTGCTCCAAAGCTCTGGCCAGAACCATGCAGCCCGCATAGTGCTCGTGCGATCCATAGCCATGACTGGGCCGGCCTGAGAGAAACGCGATTTTCAGCTCGTCAGCTTTCTTTTCTTCGGCCTGATCCTCAGCTTGATCCACGGCCTTGGCGTTCCCGGACTTCAATTCAGCGGCTTCCTGCCCGACTGCAGTATCAGTACCAACAAGCGCCAACAAAACGCAGGATATCAACCACAGCAACGGAAACTGAAATTTCGGATTCATATTTTTCTCAAGCTGAAAGAGACGGACTTAATCGGAACACTGAACTTAATCGAGATCGCGTTGATTCAAAACAATATCATAGCTGGGCACACTTGTCCCGTTTTTCAAGACGACGCCTTTCGCATTCCAAAACAACTGATTCTGTGAATCATATTGGGACTGACAGTTAAGGGCTACGATTCCATGGCTGGCAAGCGACCGAACTTCGCCTGGATCGCTGACTCCGTCCGAGTCCTTATCACACCAAATCGCGATATGTTCAAGTTCCGCACCGGCCAAAACACCGTCTTGATTGCTGTCGAGTGAAGCCAGTGCTTCATATCCGTTTTCCCAGAAACACCAGAATGTGACGTTGCCAAACATTTGCAAGGCAGAATCGATTTTCCCATTGCCGCGTCGATCGTAAACCAACCAACCGGTCTCTGGAGTAATCCATTGCCAGGATTTCTTGATTCCCGATCCATCCAGATCAAAAGGTACCTTGGCGGAACGATCAATTACCGAGTCCAATGTTGTGTCGGCTCCCAAGGGAATAGCGATGGGAGTGATTGGTCGCTGGATCTTGCTGACCTGTTCGACCATTTCCGCAATCTCAGTCAACTCGGTCGTATCAAATTCCTTGTCCAGCTTTGGTTCCAGATAGGTTGCGGCCTCGGCCACGATGCTGTGAAATCCAAGACCGGCGCGAGCCATTTCCTTTTCCTTCTCCCAGCCTAATTTGATAATGTCGCGATACAGTTCGATACACCGCATTTCTTTTCCAGCCTGATCCATACTCCAGGCAAGTCCCAATTGTGCCGTCAAGTTATCTTCGTCCAGCTCGACGGCTCTTTCGAATTGTTCAATCGACAGTTTGAGATTTTTGTCTGCAACAGCCTGGGCATCTTTGTCGCTGGCTTCAACAATCTCACCGTAGGGAACATGCGAGGGCTCATAGCCAAACCAGGGAGAATCCGGAGCAGGTTTGTTCACTTCGACCTGGTCAACTTTTTTGGCGTAGGCCATTCCGTAGACTCGAGCCAAATTCAAGTGCAACCCTGAATTGTTGGGGTTTTCTTCAATCTTCTTCTGCAGATTGTCGATCAGCGTCTCAATTGGAACGTTCTCCAACTCAGGTCGGCGGTATTTGAGCGATTCTGCCAATTGCAAGTCGGTTTCGGCCAACAAAGATGACATTGGTAAGCAGCAGATGATCAAAATCAATGGCCAGAATTTCATGATTCAGCTCCAGTCTTTTCGGTTACTGTGTAAGAATTGAATTATCATTATTATACTGAGTTTAGAAATAACTGATCAGCGGCAGTTTTGTAACTCCGTAAAGTCTTCCCAGCATTGAAAAAGGAAAAAAGTGACAATTCAACGAATTTTGGTTACCGGCGGCGCAGGGTTTCTGGGCTCGCACCTCTGCGAACGACTGGTTGACGAAGGTCACGACGTGATTTGCGTTGACAATTTCTTCACCAGTCAAAAGTCCAACGTCACCCACCTGCTGGACAAACAGAATTTCGAGTTGATTCGGCACGACATCGTGCATCCGTTATGGCTGGAAGTTGACCAGATTTACAATTTGGCCTGTCCCGCTGCACCCGGCCACTACCAGTACAACCCGATTAAGACCATGAAGACCAGCGTGACTGGAGCAATCAACCTGCTGGGAATGGCCAAACGTTGCAATGCAAAAATCCTGCAAGCTTCCACCAGCGAAGTTTATGGCGATCCGGAAGAGCATCCGCAAAAAGAATCTTATCGTGGTAACGTAAATCCCATCGGCCCTCGAGCTTGCTATGACGAAGGAAAGCGAGCGGCTGAAACGTTGTTCATGGATTATCACAGAATGAACAAGGTCCCGATTCGTATCGTGCGGATTTTCAATACCTATGGTCCTCGGATGCATCCCTTTGATGGCCGAGTCGTTTCTAACTTTATTCGCCAAGCACTGGCGGGAGACGACATCACCATTTTTGGCGATGGTTCGCAGACTCGATCGTTTTGTTATCGAGACGACTTGATCGAAGGTTTTATTCGACTGATGAATTCCAACGAGGACTTGTTCGAACCAATCAACATTGGCAACCCGGGCGAATATACGATCAAGGAATTGGCCGAGATGACGATCGAACTGACCGGCGCAAAATCGAAACTGGTTTACCAGGATTTACCGGCAGACGATCCGACTCGTCGCCGACCCGATATTACTCGAGCTCAAAAACATCTGAACTGGGAACCTACAGTGCCACTTAAAGATGGTCTGCAGAAAACCATCGACTGGTTCAAGAATATTAATCCCGAGGATTATCGGCCGCCCACACCGAATTTCTAGGCGGCGATGTTTCAGCGGAGATGTTTCAGCGGCGAAGTTCTAGCTGCGAATTTCCTGACAATCGAGCCGGTCATAATCCGAGGTCCAGCGACCGATTGGCAGAATCGCAGCGCACAAAAAAACCCGGCTTGGATTTAAGCCGGGTCGCAAAGCTCAAACTGTGACCAACGATCAACGCTTGGATTTCTCGTTGTCCAGAACATTTTTCGCCTTCAACTGAAACGCCAACAGGTGCCAGCCAGTTTCGTCGTTGGTAACAAACGCGCCCGAGGGAGCCAGGTAATCAGCGATATCTTCAAAGCTGGGAACTTCGTTCTCGTCCAGGACATCCAACATGCCTCCAGCGAAGTCATACTCCTCAGCCTGTGTTGCGAGGAAATCTTTGACGCCATCGCTATCAATCGTCGCGAACATATTCTTGAATTGTTCATCAGGGCGACTGTACATCGACATGCTTGGCAGATCGGTTCCCAGCAATCGAGTCATTTGTTCGGTCACGTGGGAATAAGTCGGCTCGGCAGCCAGTGACGATTCATTCCCCTGATAGGTGTCAATTGCCAGCTCCACAAAGGAACGATTTTCGCAAATGATAAACGAATCACCGATAATCGCCATACAAGGTTCAGGCAACCGCATTTCAAGCGTCATGCCTTCTTCTGCCATTTCCGTTCGCATTCGATCGCGGCGTTCTGCGCGAGCATCGTCTTCGACACGTTGCCAGATTTCGATGCCACGATAGTCGTCGATATCAATCACATCCCGTCCGGCGATTTCAGATGACTTGTCCAGAATTTTCTGCAATACAACGTCGCGGAATTCGCCCGGATCATTGAGTCCAAGTGCCAGGATATTCATTTGGCTGTTCATCCGAGCCGGTGGTTCGTTCCAAGTCACATAAGTCATCCGACCACTGAATTGATCGACCAGATCACCCTTGAGCTCCATCTCCATAAATGCGGAAAACCGGTCCTCGACAGCTTCTTCCCAAGTTGTGGGCGGATCGTAAGACTCGTAAATCCCCTGCGCTTGCTGGTAGATGTTGTTCACGTCCCAGTTGGAAGTGACATAAGAAACGGCATCGGCAGGTACCCAGGGTTCCGGTTCATAAAAACCGGGTTTGAGCGCGACGATTTTGAACACACCCTTTCTGGGATTCGCCAGCGAAACGTGCAGGTGGAGGATCGATTCATATCCTTGCTCATTGAACAAACTGGTTCCACCGATCGCCAGCAATCCATCAAGTCCGGCGGTTCGCACGATACCAAGCGTCAACTGGCGGCTGGACTGACCGCGTAACGAACTTGAAATCAACTCGAACGGATCGATGAAAAAAGCGAGCTGGTGGTGATTATCATCGTGAACCGACTTACTGCGATTCATGATCGTGACAAACTTGCGATTGTCGGCCAGCGTCTTGTCTCCTTCCGGCGCAGTGCCTTGCCAACGCAATAACATTTCGGACAAGACTTCGCGGTTGGAACAAATCAGGATCGAATCATCTTTTCGAACGTATCCGACGAACTCGTCTTCATCACCACCGTCAACAAGATTGACTTCGAATTCGCCTTCGGTTTCCGAACTCAAATCGGCACCTTCCTCAGTCGCAAACTCGCGACCACGCTCCAGCAGCCGGTCGGCGGTGTCAGACTCCTGCGAAAAATCCATCATCAGAACCAACGCTGGAGTCTTTCGCCTGGGTGCAACGACTGCAAAACAAATTTCGCCAGCCGGCATCTGCAAAATCTCGTTCAGGCTGACCCCAATCTCTTCTTCGATGTAAGTTGCGTAGAGGCCCTCAAGTTCAGCGAAAGCCTGATCCACCATCGGCTTGACTTTTTCATCCTGCAGCATCTGGCCGAAACCCGTTTGACTAAAGGACTCCTTTAGTACATCGACATCCGGAATCTGGACGTAAGCCACAGTCTCCTGCGGAAGCAGGTCGATTGATGACGGTCGCTCCAAGTCCTGCCCCAACAAGCTGGAACTTGCTGTCAGGCAAACTGCGAGACAAATCACCATATATTTTGAAACATTTTTCATTCACAAGCCTCTGTCTATTAGATTAAATTCGGCATCTTGATTGCACTTAAATTTCCCACGGATTTACGACACAACAAGTCATTCCGCGGGTTTAATATTAAACCCCGGAATCGATCCACAGTTTCAACCGGAGAACCAAGTTTGCCGGTTTTTTGGCATGTTGGATCATTTTTGATAGAAAACATCCCCTGTGACCCTGATTTTCCTACAAAATGTTGACCGCCACCCGCCTTTGGCCGAATAATTGAAATACGACGGCTAACAAAGTAGTTACCAAAATCGCGCGAGAAAATAATGAATATCAATCGGATTTGCTCTTACCTGCTAACTGCATTTGCCTGCTCATTGTTTGCCCTTTCCGCGCAAGCACAAACTGGGGGAGGTCCTGGAGGCGTGCCGGCCCCCCCGCCAACTCCAGCTCCGGCTCCGGCCCCTGTCGTCAACGGCGGTGATAACACCAACACGTTTGATACAGGGAACCTCGTCAACGGTGGCACTGGCGACGCTCAAATTGAAGACTTCACAATTAACAGCATCACGCCGGAAATTGTTAATGAACGCAATGTGCCTTTCGTCGGACCAGCCAGTGAAGGAATCCAACATCCACTTTCTCAGAATGCCGCTGGAGCTGGCGGTGCAGGCGGCGGTGGTGGTGGTTTAGGCGGATTGAATATTGGAAATCGAGGTGGCGGTGCCGGCTTCGGATCCGCCGGTCCAGGTTTCACAGTCGTAAGAAGATCACTGCGATCTCGTTTGACAAATGCCGTTGTGGTTCCTACCAACCAGGTCACTCGCGATTCGAATACCACCAGCCGGTTCAATCAGCGAATGGTGCGGATTCCCAGTATTAGTCGAGTCACCGGTGTTCAAGTGTCTGTGCAAAACCGTCGAGCAACTTTGGTCGGCTCAGTCGCCACCCAACAAGAACGCCAAATGGTTGAACGCATGGCTCGTCTGGAACCCGGTATCTACTCGATCGACAACCAGATCACCGTTCGCAACCAACAACAGTAACCATCCCGCTTTCCGGCAACCGTTTAAGACCAAAACGGAAACGGCATCAAAAAGGAAACGGGTTATCGCCGCCCATCGATTCCTCGAACGCCTTATCGAATATTGACGGCTCTTTGCCGACCGTTCCCCAGACTGCGGTCACCTGATCACCGTAACTGGCAGTCGGTCCGATCTCGTCCAGAAAACAAGTCAATTTGAGATATTCGATTTGCTGGTCCGGCCCATGTTCCTTGTTCCAGCTTGCCGCAATATAGCCCGCCAGTGACTTGCGGAATTCGCCCAAGGACTTGGGCGTAAATCGCGCCAGGTTTCTATGGAGTTTGCGCCAATGATGATTGGGAATCGATTGCCTGACCGACTCTGGTTTTTCGTAGCTTAACGCTTGATCTCTAAACGCATCCACTGAACTACCGTCAACCAACTGGGCCTCGTAAACAAACCAGGGACTCTCTTTCGGAGGCACGCCAAACATTTGAAAATGTTGGTTGACGTTTAACGAGGCGCCAACGTACACCAATTGACGGGGCAGCATTCTGGAATTGATATTGGCCAGATTGAAAAACAAAAAATAGACAATTAAGCCGCCGCAGACCACGTTGCCCAACAAGCTGGCCGAGTATCTATAGTACACGGCCTGGCGAGCCAACCGAAAATTTCTGACCGGGCGACCAACTGATTTTCGCCGGCCCAACATTTTCGAAGATCGCATCATTTCGGGCATCCAGCGAGCTTCCCAGATCGAAGCCGGTATCAACGGCAACCAACCCGCCATGCTGATGAAAGAAAACAAGCCGATTTCCATCGACAGAAAGATCATAAAGTGAAAACACCAGAACGTAGCAATGTTTAACCAGCGAAAACGGCTGGTGAAAAATGGCAAAAACAACAGAGCCGGAAAAAACAACTCGGACACCAGGGTGGCCCAGCTTGCCAGTTTCATCATCCAACTGCTTGAAGCAAGTGTGGTTGCAAAATCCTTCGCATAAATTTCCAGTTGCAACACATAGTGCAGGGCCTCTCCCCGATACCACACTTCGTTACACTTGGCGATTCCCGTGAACCAGTACATGTAACACAACTGCAAAATGATCCCGGCCGTCGCGAAATTCGCCAGCCACAATCGTCGAGGCGGCCTCGTTCGAAACGAATCGATCGACCAAACCGCTGCTGTGGGAAGAAACATCGACCAGAACAACAGCATCTTGAGCAGTGTGTCTCCCGAAGTGTTGATTAACGGGTTGCGAGTCTGCACCGACGCCACCAACACCCACAGAATCACCGTGGCGATTCTTGTTTTCCAGCCAATCGTCACACAGATCGCGGCAATCGCACTGATGGCGAACAGCAACCACTGAAACTCGACCGCCCCAGAGAGTTTATGAATCGACCAGTAAGAATAGGACTCGGAACCAGATACCGACCGGTAATAAAGATTTGCCAGGTCGCGAGTAAAGAAGCCCTCGTCGGTATACATTTCGACCAGCGTTTGCGATCGCCAGGCCAGATCGATCAACACAATAATACCGATCACGATTCGAAATAAGGCCAGCGAGCGCAAGTCAACTCCGATGACACGTTGCCAATAGGAATGCTGGTCACCTGGTCGTGACAGTAGGCCTTTCGTGTTTCCAGAGGCATTGTTCATGTTTGTCATTAACGATGTTGGGTGGGCGTTGCGACCGTTGCTGTTTTTACCCTATCGTCGCTTGGTCCCTCGGTAATTGAAGGGAACAGGACTGCAGTCGTAAATCCGAGCCCTTTTTCTCTAGGAACGTACCAATCCCGGATGAATATCCGTTTCCAATGACGCAAAATCACCGGCTCGAAATTGCTCAACGGCGATTGCACCCATCACCGCGTTGTCGGTACACAACTCCATCGGCGCAATGTGCAGCGTGATACCCGTCACTTGAGCCTGCTCTTCCAGACGCTTGCGCAGGACTCGATTGGCGGCAACTCCACCACCGACACACAGCGTGTTTAGTCCGGTTTGTTCAAGTGCCTGAAATGCCTTTTTAACCAAACAGTCCACCACCGCAACTTCAAAGCTGGCCGCGATGTCGGCCACGGTTGAATCGTCAATTTCAATTTTGGCAAAATCAACCTTGCCAGGTCCACAAATCTGGTAACGCACGGACGTCTTCAAACCGCTGAAACTGAACTTCAATTCCGCATCATGAATGAAGCTTCGTGGAAACTGAAATCGCTTTGCATCACCATCGACGGCGACTTTGGAAATCGCCGGACCGCCAGGGTAGGGTAGTCCCAGCATACTGGCGACCTTGTCAAACGCTTCCCCCGCCGCATCATCGATTGTCCCACCCAGAAACTCGAACTCCAGCGGCGACTTGCAACGATACAAGTGCGTGTGTCCTCCGCTCACGATAAACCCGACACAAGGAAACACACTCGCACCACTGGCAATCTGGCAAGCATAAACATGCGCATGCAAGTGATTGACGGCGATCAGCGGCTTGCCCAACACCAGACAAAGCGACTTGGCAGCCATCAATCCTACCACCAGCGATCCCGACAGCCCTGGCTGCGTGGCCACTGCAATCGCATCAAGTTCTTCAAGCTCGATTCCGGCTCGCTGAACCGCCTCGTCGATCACCGGCAGCATCCTTTCCATGTGAGCACGAGCCGCAAGTTCCGGAACAACACCTCGAAACTTCTGATGCAATTCCTCCTGCGAAGCAACAACGCTGGACAGCGCATTCAACTCTCCATCGACAATCGCCGCCGCAGTTTCGTCACAAGTCGTTTCGATGGTCAGAATTTTCATCGCCGCTAACACTTAAAAAGTAAGGGAAAATCAAGTTTTGGTAAAATTTAACAGTTTGGCCGCCAATTTGAAATTTGCAAAGGAATGATAGACTCTTAAAATAAAACCATGTCAAATACCTCTGTCGAATCCCGAACGGCGCTGTGGTCGCCCGGCTGGTATGAACTTGATCAACCTCTTGTCGCTGGCGAATGCGGGCGATTCTGGTTCTTCTTGAATCCACCAACCGATTACCCCGACGTTGAATCGTACGATTTCGTCTTTTTTAATCAATTGACCTCTTCGTCAAAC
>CAZOXC010000012.1:0-9255 GCA_964583205.1 uncultured Pirellulaceae bacterium
GGCTGAAGACGAGTCGTTGATCGATCTGCAACGCATTGCCGGCGGTGACTATGCTTAC
The DNA here is from genome assembly GCA_964583205.1 of uncultured Pirellulaceae bacterium. Classification (GTDB taxonomy): domain Bacteria; phylum Planctomycetota; class Planctomycetia; order Pirellulales; family Pirellulaceae; genus CALMEE01. The sequence continues at coordinate 59 of CAZOXC010000012.1, forward strand.
CCGATCGGCTACTTCAAGAAAAAAGAATATGTGCCTCCGTATCGCCGACACGACAGCCATTGGGCTTTGCTGGGCGATTCACCCAGTACCAACGCTGGCCGAGTCAGCAGCAATCACGGAAGTCGTGGCCAAAATGTCCTGCTGGATGACGGCCACGTTCGATTCCTCAGCGAAAATGCGATCGGCAGCGACGCCATTTACGAGAATGACAATGGGTTGGTCGCGCCCGGAAATCACGAAAAAGATTCAGTCATCGCTCCCAGTTATATCCAACTGGGCTATTAAAAGATCGGCTCGATCTCTGGCGACGATATTACAGCGACAATGTTAACGCAACGACGTTTGTTCGCCTGATGGCCTTCTAGGGCGCCCCGCCGACCACCAGTGTGATATTTTGTCCGCCGAACCCGAAGCTGTTGTTCAGGGCGAAATTGCACTCGGTTTCCCGAGCTTCATTGGGGATGTAGTCCAGATCGCATTCTGGATCGGGGTTCTCGTAGTTGATTGTGGGTGGCAACACGTTGTCGCGAATTGCCATCAGGCAGACGATCATTTCTGTAACGCCGGCTGCCGCAATCAGGTGCCCCATCATGCTTTTGGTGGATGAGATTGGGGTGTTTTCGGCATTCTCTCCGAACACTTCCCGACAGGATCGAGTTTCCACTCGGTCGTTGACTGTTGTGCTGGTGCCGTGAGCGTTGACGTAATCGATTTGCGAAGTGTCAAGGCTGGCATCTTTGATTGCACTTCGCATGCAGGCGATCGCGCCTCGCCCTTCTGGATGAATGTCGGTGATTCGATAGGCATCGGCAGTCGAGCCGTACCCCAGGATTTCACCCAGGATCGGTGCGCCGCGTTTTTTGGCACGTTCGTACTCTTCCAGGATCACCATCGCCGAGCCTTCGCCCAAAACGAAACCGTCGCGCAGACGATCAAATGGTCTGGAAGCGCCTTGCGGGTTTTCGTTGTTGGTTGACAGGGCGGTCAACAAATTAAAACCAGTGACGCCGAAGGGGTGAATCATACTGTGAGTTCCACCAGACAGCATGACATCCGCTTCGCCGCGACGAATGATCTCGGTCGCTTCGCCGATTGCCTGGCTACTGGCGGCACAAGCCGTCAGACAATTTGCGTTAGGACCCTGGGCATTGAACATGGCGGCCATATGGCCGACGGGCATGTTCGGTTCCTGTTCCAGCTCCAGTTTGGGATTAAGAATTTCCAGTCCACGTTCCATGAACTTCACCAGATCCAGGTTGCCTTCGTCATCCAGTCCGGCCGCCATCATTGCGGCAAACGAGGTGAAATCCTGGTTGCCTTCTCCGCTGCCCAGGTAAACTCCAAAGCGTCTGGGGTCCTGTATGGTATCCAGTACGCCTGACAGCTCGACAGCCTGTTTGGCGGCTCCGGCGGCGAATTTGGTATGTCGCCCGCGGAATTTCCAGGTTTCAGCGTCTTCGCCAGAATCGGTAATGTCCCAATCCTTGATCTCGGCAGAAATTTGCGTGGGGAATTTGGTGGCATCGAAAATCGTCGTGTAACCGACACCAGATTGGCCCGATTTCAAATGGCCCCAGACCGTTTCCACGTCATGTCCAAGAGGGTTGATCATGCCGATACCGGTCACTACGACTCGACGTCTCATATTTTCTGCCTGAAATTCTCGAGAGTTGAATGGTTTGCTTCAATCTAATGATAAGCAAGAGAGGTTGGTTTAGGGAGTTGGGAATGGCATAGAAACCGAATCCAACTGGCGGGGCTGGAAAATCAGGTGCCCAGCAAAGCCTGTTCGGCTGCCAGCATATGGTCTGGTACGGCGATCGCCGAGCCATCTTCGTTCTTGCCAACCTCGAACAATTTGAGGACTCTCAGCATTTTGCAAAATTCCGATGGTTCGAATAGTTCGACACCTTCAAATTGATCACCCAGGTAAGCGAAAACAAGTTCTGCATCGCACAGCACATCGTCGCCTCGACTGACAACACCGTTCACAACGGCCCCAAATTCCTGAAGGTTCAACAGCTCGATTCGATAGGTCAATTTGTCGCCGGGCCGAGCTTCAAAATTGAATTGGCACTTGTTAACTTTGGCCAGAACGACTCGCACGTTAAAGTCTCTCATCTGAGAAACCAGGATCCCTCCGGTCTGTGCGATGCCTTCTACGATCAAAGATGCAGGGAAATGAGGATAGTATGGGCTGTATTCGTCGATCGGTTCTTCGGCCAGACTGACACTCTTCAGCGCGGTGGCGCGTTTACCACTGATAAACTCTTCAAAGCGATCGATCCAGAACCATCTCATTAGAATTTCCGCTTTGATTTGGTGTTACGCGATTTAATGTGCGCGATTTAGTGTGCGCGATTTGGCCAAGATAGGGAGCAGCGTTCCGCTCCCTGTTGATTGGAATTGTCGTTAATTCGAATCGATACCTTTGCAAATTCTGCCAGGAATCGTTGGCAAGCAGACTACTCAGCGCCAACTTTTTGCGAGATATAGTTGCAAAGATCCTGAACGGTTAGCAGGTTCCCGAAGTCCTGAACCATGGGGTTCTGTTCGAACTTGGAGAGGTCCGCAAACGACATGCGTTCTTTTAGCTTTTGTACCCCTTCATCGGTGACTTTCCCGTCTTGCACGTACTCGGCATTGGTCAGGATGTCATCGGGGAAAAGTTCGTCGCGTGGAATCTGGATATCGAATCCTTTTTCCAATTTGAAAACGATGTCCAGGAAGTCGATGGACTCTGCTCCCAAATCGCCGACCATTGTTGCACCTGGTGTTACTTCGTCATCGTCTACACCCAGAGCATCGACCAACGCTTCTTGGACCTTACCGAATACTTCTTCTTTTGTCGGCATCTATGATATTCTCCAGATTTCGCAAATTAATTGAATTGTATTTTTTAAGTTGGAATAGGGTTTAGGCCAAGTGCTGATTGCAGTTGACCAAGCAATTTTAGGCAAAATGGCCAATTCTGACAGCCTAAATGTTAGTTGAGATCGCCGGATTCGAGGATCTGCCGGCTGGTTTCGCTGCGGGGGTCCAGCAATCGAAACAGCTCTTTTCGCCGCATTCGAATCAACAACCGGTCGACATTGGGCGGAGTTTGGTTGCGGTCGGCCATATTGTATCGATCGAGTGTCAAACGGGCCCTTACCGCTCGCTTGCCATCGATCATTCCGCTGGTCACCACCTGAATTTGCTCTCCGTCCCGGGATTTCCAATCCACCGACACAACCAACTGCTTGCCAGGCTCAACAAAGTCATTGAATTTTACGTTGTTGACGTTCCTCATCACGACCGTGGAATATTGGAAATTCTCGGAGACCAACACCAGCCACATTGCAGCTTGATACATCGATTCCAACATCAACACTCCCGGCATCACCGGGAATTTGGGAAAATGGTCTTGCAGGTACGCTTCATTTAACGCCAATCCACGCACGGCCTGCAACTTCTGACCGGGCTCAAGCTCGGTGATTCGGTCTATTTGACAAAAACGCATAAGGGCGGTTCTAAGCTGACTAGTTGAGAATTTACTATCTTAACAAGCCGGATGTTTCGCCTCAATGAGCACTTTCGCAACCGAGCAATTCGGAATTTGGGCGGTAGCCAGTCGATAAAACTACGCTTAAGCGATAAATTATCGACATGCGTAAGGGTATCGCGGTATCACCGGGAGTCTCGATCGGGAACGCTTATGTGATTCACGAAATCTTCGTGAACCCACAGACCAAGCTTCTGGAGGACTCTGAAATAACGGCCGAGTTGGCCAACTACGAGACGGCTCGGGATCGAGCCGCCGCTGACTTGCGCGCCTTGGAAAGGAAAGTCGAAGCTCAGGTTGGGCATGACGAGGCTGCGATCTTTGCCGTCCACCAGTCCATCCTCAGAGACGCGGCATTCACTGAAAAGATTCGCGGCTGGATTGTTGACGAGCGGATGACGGCGGCCTCTGCCTTGCAGCGATTGCTGACCCAATACAAGAGCATGTTTGCTCGTACCAAAGACAAGTACCTGAAAGACCGCCTGGCAGATGTTCAGGATGTCGTGCAGCGGTTGAGCGGCCGCATGACGGAAAAGGCTCTCGAAGACAAAAACTTGCCGGAAGGACCACTGATCGTTGTGACTGACGAGTTGCTGCCTTCGCAGGTTGTCGCACTGGGTAGTATGGATGTGGCTGGGATCGTTACGCAGGCCGGCAGCCAGACAAGTCACGCCGCCATTATCGCTCGCTCACGCGGCATCCCGGCAGTCTCGGGAGTCAAGGGCTTGCTCAAGAACGTTCGCAACGGTGACACCATCGTGGTGGACGGGCGAGAGGGCGTGGTCCAGATCAACCCAAGTTCGGAAAACCTGGCAGCCTTCCGGAAGCTGGAGCGAGAGTTTTTCGATCTGAAAGATCAACTGGCTGAAAACCGAAAACTTCCGGCCACCACGGCTGACAAAGTTGACCTGCGACTGCAAGCCAACATCAACGTCCTGTCCGATGCCCAGGCAGCGCATGCCATGGGCGCTTCAGGCGTGGGGCTCTACCGAACCGAGTTCCTCTATCTGACCCACAACGATGTGCCAGATGAACAGGAACAGTACGAGAACTACAAACAGATTATTGCCGAGAGCCCGAATTACAACGTCACGATTCGGACACTGGACATCGGCGGCGATAAAACGGTTCCTTACCTTGGTCACAACCACCAGGAAGCCAACCCGTTCCTCGGCTGGCGCAGTATTCGCCTGTCGTTTCAACACCCCGAATTATTCAATACACAGATTCGAGCCATCCTGCGGGCCGCCAGCGAATTTGAAACTGGTACCGTAAGGCTGATGTTTCCGATGGTAACCACGGTCGAGGAAATTCGCCGCCTGAAAACCATGGTCAAGCGGGCACAAAAGTTACTCGAGTCACGCGGTGTTCAAGTCAAACCTGTTCCAGTCGGTATCATGATTGAGGTTCCGGCTGCCGCGATCGCTATTCGGGTTATGGTCGAGATGGTGGACTTCGTTTCCATCGGTTCGAACGATCTGGTGCAGTATTTGATGGCCGCCGACCGGGACAACCCAAAGGTCAATCACCTCTGCCAGCCATTGGCACCGCCCGTAGTCTGGGTTTTGCAACAAGTCATTCAGGCCTGCAACAACGCCGGCAAACCTGTGACCGTGTGTGGCGAGATGGCGGGGCAGCCCAAGTCATTTATTCTGCTGCTGGGTTTGGGATTGAGACGGTTCAGTATGAGCCCCGCGCTGATTCCTCCGATCAAGGAACTGGCCTCGCATATTTCGATTGACGAAGCCAAAAGTATTGCCAAGTCCGTCTTGAAGTTCAAAACCACCAGCCAGGTGCGAAAATACCTTGCTCGACAAATCGAGATTCTGGCGCCGGAATTGAAAATGCTGGATACGACTTAGGTCGTGTATCCTCGTTCCGAATTTCTCATAATATGCCAACATCTGGTTTGGAATTGTTGGCAACCTCTGACAAACGTCTATTAAAATGCTGTTGAATGCAAACTTAAAAAGAGGAGTGCCGAGATGCGATTGAAATTTCGATCTGTTAGTGTTGCCCCAATTATTTTCGGCTTCGTTCTAGGTTCGCTTTTGCAAATTTTTGCGGCACAAGTTTGTTGGGCGCAGGAAAAACAAACAGCTGAATCGGAAAATTCTATAGAGGACCCTGGCAGCGAACAAAGTGAAAAGCTGAAGTTGGAATTCGATGGAATCGAATTTTTACATCGGAACTCGGAAGGCAATTTGCATGAATTCACGCCCGCTGATCAAGAAGACTTGGAAGCGTGGACAGACATGTTGTCAGTCATCGTATATCCCGATGTCGAAGACGGTGATGACCTGGCGGAAATCGCCAATCGTGTTTTGGGTCTGTACAAAGGGAATGGCGATATCCTAAGGACGAATTCAATACGCAGGACTGACGAGAAACCCGCAGAACACTTTATTGCCGCAGTTCTCGCTGGCAATGAATTCATCGAATCAGCGCTAGCGCGTTTTGTTCTGGTTGATGGAACAGGAATCGGCTTAGTGCGTTCGCGCCGGGCTTATGGAGATTCAGCGGAGGAAGTCGGCGTCTGGATCAAGGAAAACGGTCCCAAGACTGAAGAAACATTAATGGATTGGGACGGCTTTCCACCCCTGGCCGATCTTGAAGCACTCTCCAAAAAATAGTTCAGAATGGAAATCGACGTCATCAAACAAAAAATGCGAGCTCGTTTCTGAACTCGCAATTGGATTCTTCGATCAATCTGTATGTGCCGAGTGATCGTCGGCTAGACTCTGTGGGCTAGACTTTGTGGGCTAGACTCTGTGGGCTAGACTTTGTGGGCGTCCAGCATTTCCTGCAGACGCGCTTTAGGTTGTACGCCCATTGCACGCTCAACAATTTCACCACCCTTGAAAATCATGATGGTCGGAATGCTTTGAATTCCGTACTTTTGAGCGACCTCGCTGGCCGAGTCCACATCGACTTTGCCAACTTTGGCCGAACCGTCATTGTCGACGGCTAATTCGTCGATCACTGGAGCGATTTGACGACAGGGACCGCACCAAGTTGCCCAAAAATCGACCAGCACAGGATGCTCGGACTCCAGAACTTCGGTTTGAAAATTTGTATCAGTAAATTCTGCTGCATTTCCCATAGTATTCTCCGGAAGTGATAAAGAGTCGCCAGGACTCTGTCTTGTTTTATTCTTGCGACACTCGCCGCGTTTGAGGATTTTAACGCCCACCGGTACGTCGTCAATCAAGGGAGGTCCTTACAGTCAGTTGGCAGGGAATCCGCCGACTTTTTCTGAAGCTTGGCCTCGACTGGACTATTGAGAGACCCTGGCAGGAAATTGCCGGTCCCAGCCGAGCCAGGAAAGACTGGTTCGACGGTCGGCCCTTAGTTGCGGTTGAATGTTTCTGGATAGATCACGATATCGACTCGCCGGTCCTGTCCGGAAGCTGAAGAGTATTTCGGACGGTTGCTGCCCATCGCCATCGTAAACATCTGCTGCTCGGGAACTCCCAGTCGCTTCATGAAGTCGAATACCGACAAAGCCTGAGTTGCCGTGAGTTGATGGTGAGTGGTGGTGGCGGGTTGAATCGGAGTGTTATCCCAATGTGCTTCGACCCCGACGACCTGGTTGGGGAAGTTTTGGCGAATCGCCTGAGCGACTTGAGACAACATGTTTTGATGAGTCTGCTGGATCTGAAAAGTGCCAGGCACGAACAGGGGATCAGAAGGAATTTCTACTCGGATCACATCGCCGTCCATCCGAGCGTGCACGCCGCCAATTCGCAAACTGGGTAGTCCGGCCAGCAAGCTGTTGTTGGCGCGAATCGTCGGCGTTCCATTGTTCTGGAACGAATTTTGGCTTTGCGTCGATGCGTTGCGAATGACATTCTGAGCATTCGCCGAGACTTGACGAGCCTGATTTTCGGCAATTTGTGCGCGCTGCTCGGCAGATTGCGTTTGCTGCTGTGTTTGTTGCAATGTGTTTTGCAACTGTTGAACTTGCACCGCAGAATCCGCCAGTTGCTGACGAAGTTGATAGTTATGATCGGTCGCGACCTGCAGCCTTTGCTGCCAGGAAGCAACTTCGGTTTCGATTCCGTTGTTCACATTGTCGAATCGGCCAAGTCGCGAGTTGAGATCCTGGACTTGTCGATTCAAGTCAGCAATCGTCTGGGCTTGTTGCTGAGCCTGCCGAGGATCGAAAGCTGGCGTTGGCTGGCCAAAGCCATTGGCGTTCGGATTGTTGGCCACGTTGTTGAGGTTGCCTTGCTCCCACCAGGGCCGGTTGCCGTTGGCCTGGAGGTTCTGGTTTGTTCCGGCCCTGTTTGCATTCGCTGTTTGCCACCAGGGGTTGATACCGTTGTTGCCAATTCCGGCCGCTCCGGAAGTCAACGATCTTCCGTCCCGCCACCAGCTGCTTGTGCCGGTGGGTCCAAAATTGTCAGTGAATAAAGGTCCACCGTTAAAAAACGGTTGCTGCGCATTACCGAAGGGGCGCTGACAACCAGTCAAACAGACGGCGATCAACAGCGGACACAGTATGGCTAAGGATAAATGGCGATTCATTGGGTTGCCCAAAGGGGGAATTCAAGCAAACTTGAAATGGGGCAGAATGGTAGCGAGCGAGTAATTCGGGGTAAAGAGCAACTGACGCCAGTTAAACTCGCACATCCAATGCGTTGCCAGAAACTGATTGGGGACCGACTATTGCTGGCACTTTTTGCGAGAAATCAGTTTTCTGATCGCCCGGATATTTGCCGTAAAATCGTTTGATGAAATGGCGGCCTTTGTTTTTAGTCAGGTGCCGTTCCCAGCCCCAGCGTTCCATCAAACGATCGGAAATACGCTGGTTGGTGACATGACCCAGAATCGCATCGGTCCGTTTAATGCGAGCAACTTCATCCAGCGTCTGCATGGCTCTCCACAACGTAGCTAGCGTCGTGCCGGTCGAGGACTCGATGTACTTGAGAGCGATGAACTTGCGGTGACCGATCGGCTGATTGAAGTAGATCTGGCATCGGTCGTGCGAGGTCGAGTTGTTCTTGATGGCTCCCCAGATCGCGGCTTCGGTAGCCGAAACGAGTTTGGGCCAGGGTCGAAACCGGATACTTGAAAACCGGCCATTGCGAGTCTCAATCACGCCATAGGGTCGATGGCGGATGATCTTTTCGTTCGGCTTGATCGAATCAATCTTCAAGAATGGTTGCATAGTGTTTCGCTCTTTCTGATTACTCTTCGTAACGACGTCTGGATAAGCCCAATCCGAGCAGCATCAAGCCCATCATGGCCAGTGCGCCGCCGATGATGGCCAGCAGAATTGGTGCGCCCATTGAAAATATGCCCTGGCTGGCCCACTCGTTCCAAATCGGTCGCCAGCCAATCACCACGATCACAGTCGCCAGGCACAAATAGGGACCGAAAGCGATTTTGGGATCACCGGTGGTCAGTTTCTGACTCAGCGCGATCAAAATCGAGGTGAAGGGTGCAATGGCAAAGATCAACAGTGCCGGTTGCCAGCCGACGAAAGCGCCGATCATCGCCATCAAGGTTACGTCGCCGAATCCCATCGCTTCGACTCTCAATGCCACGACGTCGATGATTCACACAGCCCAGGTTAGTCCGCCGCCCATAGCCATACCCAGCAGTGACCCGAACAAAGAATCCCAGTTGTCTCAGCCTCGATGCCAGA
>CAZOXC010000012.1:9265-15812 GCA_964583205.1 uncultured Pirellulaceae bacterium
CAGCCAGCACGGCAAAATGAAAAACATTGAACCCGCGATTGTGGCTGCGCTGCGGAGACTGATTCTTGCGCGGCATCGGGATCAGCGTTGCCAGGAAAAATTTGATTCCCTTGACCAGACCGAATCGAAGGGTAACCAGTTTGGGCAGCAATCCAAAGCACCAGAATCCGATGATCAAGATCCCCACCATGAGCCCGGTCGATGAATGATGCCACTCGGGAATGCCGTAAGGCGAATTAAAATTCAATGGCAGGACTGATTGGTCAACCAGATTGGCTTTTTGAATCGGCAGTCGTACCTGGGAAGCAAATGCGGTGACCAACAACGCAAACAACGTGCCTGGAATGGTGATCCAGTCTGGAATCGTTCGTTCGTCAAAGTCAATGAATGTGGCGATGGCCAGCAGGATGAACAGAGTGGCATGAAAAATAAACCAGAGTGAGTTCCAGCTTCTCAGCAAGCCATCTTCTGGACTGGAAATTTCTTCGGTGTTGGTGCCAAGTCCGCCTTGGTTGTACCACCAAAACATGGCAACCAGGCCTGCCGCAGCAAAGATCTCAATTGCCATCGGCCGCAGCCAGTGTAGTTTGCCGAATTCGCTGGACTCGCGTCGCAATCGCAGCCAGCCGAAGACCGGAATCAAATCCAGCCAACTGCGTTTGCCAAGTTTCGATTTGTAAGAGTCGGGCAGTGTAGACCAGGGGCTAACCGGCCGACGAAGAAAATAGCCAAGCTGGTAGACGCCCAGGTTGATAAAAGAGCCGATCAGCGCGCCGATCACTGCCAGGATGATGGCGACAAGCGGGAATGGCATCTCGTGAAATAAAGACATAAGTAGATAAGCGCCAGATGAATGGAGTGCGTTGCCGTCTTTGATTAGTTATCGACGCTTTGCCACCAATTCGCGATTTGTTGGGCGACTTCAGCGACGGTCTGTCCATTGGTGTCGACTGAGTAATCAGCACAAGCCGCATATATTTTACGTCGACTCTCCAGCACTGTCCGAACTTCCGCTGTTTGAGACAAATCAGTCAAAGCCGGTCGTTGTTCAGCAGTCTGGAGATCCTGAGCCAGTCGCTGCAATATTTGGTCCACCGACGCCTGCAGCCACACGGCCTTTCCCAGTTGCTCGAGCAAATTCTGGTTGGCTTCAGCCAGTACGGCGCCGCCTCCCAGAGCGACTACAGCCGGCGGATAGTCGCCGAGTGCTTCCAGGCACCTGGTCTCAAGTTCACGAAAATGTTCCTCGCCATCCTGCTCGAAAATTTCCTGGATGGATTTGGACGCTCGTTCAACAATGTTCTGATCAAGGTCGACAACTGGCAGTTGTAATTCTTTGGCCAGCTGGATTGCCACTGAACTTTTTCCAGTCGCTCGGTATCCGATCAAAAACAAGTGCATGGTTGTACCTTTGCAGTACCGGCCTTTAAACCGACGGGAGACTCGCTGGGCCAGCCGGTGGAGCAGGGGATTCTCAATCCGATTTCGAATTGACCTTTAATATTTTGCGGCGCTGGTTGCGCGTTTGACGAGATCTCGAATCAGTTTGGCGTCTGCAGATTTACCGGCGAAGTGTTTGAATTGCGCGACAGCTTGACGCACAAACATGTCGACTCCGGTGACCACGGTGCATTCCGATTGTCGGGCATATTTGATCAGCAAGGTTTGCTCGGGGTTATAGACCGTGTCAAAAACCACCATCTTGTGATTCATCCATTCTTTTTCGAACGGTGACTCGTCCATGTTGGGGTGCATGCCGACGGGTGTACAATTGATCAAAATATCAAAGTTAAAATTTTGTCGGGCTACCCAGTCAATCGCTTTGCAACCGATGTGACTGCCAAGTTCAACTGCTTTGCGGTAATCGCGAGAGCAAATGTTGACTTTGGCGTCCTTGTCATGCAGTCCGAAGCCGATTGCCCGCGCCGCCCCGCCTGCGCCCAGGATCAGAACAGTTTTGTTCTTCAGCGGTTCATTGGGATCACAGTCGTCCATGTCGCGAAGCGTGTTTTCCAGCGACGTCACAGCCGCTTCGCAGTCCGTATTGAACCCATGAGCTGTTTTGTTGCGATAGACCACCGTATTGGCGGCTCGAATGCCCACCACGTTGTCATCGAGCGAACTGATGTGACGGAGAATTTTTTCCTTGTGCGGAATCGTCACGCTCAACCCTTCAACGCCCATGGTCTCGCACTTTTCCATAAAAGCGTCGAGCGATTCTTCAGGGACTCGAAAAGGAAGGTAAACCGCATCCAACTCGGCTTTGCGGATACAGGCGTTGTGAATCAAGGGGCTCAAGCTGTGTCCGATTGGATCACCGATGACTCCCATGATCTTTGTCTTCTCGGTGATCTTCGGGTAATGGTATTCGTCCACCATTTGTTTGTAGGTCAACATGCCCGGTGCCAGCAAACGGTCTTCGTTGAAGGTGGCATAAGTCATAGGCGAACCGAAGCGTCCGCAGAGAATCCTTGAAGGCAATCCCATTTCGCCCATGCAAAACGCAATTGTAGGAATGCTGTTTTTGGTTTTGCAAATATGCAGGGTCTTGAAATTGTCGATCGGGTCGTTGGCCATTGTGGCGATTTTGATTACGTCCGGATCGCATTCGGCCATCTTTTCATGAATCGCTTCCAGGTTGTCTGGCGTTTCATGAAAATTGTGGTAGCTGACGATGCGTTTGGTTTTGCCATACCGAGGAATTTTGCCAGCGATGTCCACTTCCAGATCAACGTAATCCGCGCCATCAGCGATTGCCGTTCGCAGCAGATACAAGCGATCTTCTTCGGTGCGTTGCCACCGTCCACCTTCCTGAACCCGGCGGCAGGTCGTGATTACCGGGCAGGGACGATCGTTCAAAAGGCGTTTCAGATTAACGGGACGCCGAATGTAGTCCAGCCGCAACTCGACCAGTTCGACCCCAATTTCGGCCAGGTGTTTGTGTTCGGCCATCAGCATCTTGTGACGACCTCGACCTATACTTACGCAAATCATGTGTGTTTAGTTCTGGGGTGACCTTGGAGTCAAATCGCAAACGATTAGCCTGTCTCATCCACAATGGTGATCTCAAAAGGTAGCTTGTTCAAATCCGTTTAAATCGTTTGTCAAGTTCTTCACGGGAAAAAATCAGAGAAGTGGGCCGACCGTGCGGGCAATGATGGGAGTCCTGACATAAATCCCGATGTTCCAGCAACGCAGTAATCTCCTCCGGGGCCAGCTTGTCGCCGGCTTTGACCGCGGCCTTACAAGAAATCATATGCAAAAGTTCGTCAACGATGTCCTGCTGGTCAACGTCACGACTGCTGGACAACAGCAACTCGACAACATTCCTCAACATCTCGCCAGGATTGTGGTTGGCCAGCATCGCCGGGTAAGCCTGAACCAGGATCGTATCACCGCCAAATGGCTCGATGGTGATTCCAATTTTAGCAAGTTGCTGTTGAGCTTCCATCACCGCTGCACATTCAGCGGGGGCCAGGTTTACAGGCTCGGGTACCAGTAACCGCTGCGACTCAAGTTTGCCATCCAGGATTTTCTCTTTCAGTTGTTCGTAAATCACTCGCTCGTGCAACGCGTGTTGGTCAATTACCACTATGCCTTCGTGCGATTGGGTCACGAGATACCGGTTATGAATTTGCAAAGCGTCATGTTCGACCGAAGCGACATGCTGGTTTTGATTTCCAGTCGCAGCAGGGTCGTGCGGGACTGCCGATTGCGAATCCGCAGTGCCAGCGTGCTGCGTTGCAGGGAATGCTCCCGGCATTGCTGGCCCCAGCGAAGTGTTTTGTCTGGGTGGATCCAGTTCACGGTGAACTTGTTCATGCCAGGCCTGGCCGGCATCCGGCGTGCCGCCTGTCGGCGAACCGAATGTTGGCGATTGAGTCGAGCGAGGCCCGGATGTCCAATCGATTTCCCTTCGCGAATTTGAGAGCGGCAGAGACGACTGTGATTCCGATGCGAAGCGGGGCGAGTTCGCATCCGCAGCCTCGGGCCGGTTATCCAGTTGTTGGCGAGCATTCAAATCGGTGGTCAGGAACCGATTGCGAATCGTGCCCAGCAGTTGGCTGTACAAGCGACTGCCATCCTGAAATCGAACTTCCAGTTTGCAGGGGTGGACATTCACGTCGACTCGATCGGCCGGCATTTCCAGTTGCAGAAAAGCGATTGGATGCCGACCGTGCAACAACAAGCCTCGGTAGGATTCGGCCAGTGCGTGCTGAAGTGCCCGGTCCTTAATGTGTCTTCCGTTGAGAAACAAATACTGCAGGCGGTTGTGCGCTCGGCTGTGAACCGGGTCAACGACATAGCCGTGCAGGTGGATGCCGGCATCTTCGCTGGCAATTTCAAACATGCTATTGGCAATTTCATCGCCAAAAAAGTCACTAATCCTGTCACGCCATTCAGCGGCGGCCGGCAAGTCCTGCACCACTCGGCCATTGTGCGTGAGTGTCATGTGGGTTTGCGGGTTGGCCAGAGCGATTCGAGTAAACGCTTCGCTGATGTGGCTCATTTCGGTTTGCGTGGTCTTGAGGAACTTGCGGCGGACCGGAGTGTTGTAAAACAGCTGCTCCACAATCACGGTGGTCCCCAGTGGCGCGGCGCAAGGTTCAACAGGTTGGGCAACTCCGCCCGTCACGTCAATCTGGTATGCAGAATCGGCGGTTGCAGTTTTACTGCGAATTGTAAAGCGGCTGATTTCGGCAATCGACGCCAATGCTTCGCCTCGAAAGCCCAGTGTGTTTACATCGAACAGGTCATCGGCATTTTGAATTTTGCTGGTGGCGTGTGCCGCGATCGCCAGTTCCAGTTGCTCGGCTGCGATTCCGCAACCGTTATCGGTGACTTGAATGGAATCGATTCCGCCTTTTTCAATGTGGACATCAATTCGAGTCGAACCGGCGTCCACCGAGTTCTCCAACAGTTCCTTGATGATACTGGCGGGTCGTTCGATGACTTCGCCGGCGGCGATTTTGTTGACCACGCTGGAAGGAAGTTGACGAATTGTTGGTAATCCCGTTTGGGCGATGGACATGCGTTTCTCACTTGAGTCCGTAGAGATTCAATTTTCGATACAGGCTGCGCACGTGAATGCCCAGGATCTCGGCGGCTTCATCCCGTTTTCCGCCGGTCAGTTTCAGCGTCTGGATGATGGCCCATTTTTCAATTTCTTCCAATGGCTTGCCGATCAAGTTGGAATTTTCGCCGTCCGATTCGGCCAGGGTGAGCGATTCGGGCATGATTTGTTCCGGGTGGTCGTAAAGTTCCGGAGACAGATCATCCAGATCCAGCACATTATCACTGTCCAGCACGACCATGCTTTCCACGACATGCTTGAGTTGTCGCACATTGCCCGACCATTCAAAATCATGCATCCACTTGCGGACAGCCGGTGTGAATGATTTGACGGACTTTCCGTTTTGTTTGTTGGCCAGTTTTCGAAAGTGATCGGCCAATGGGATGATGTCTTCCCGCCGGTTGCGCAAGGGTTCCAGGTGAATGGTCACCACGTTCAATCGGTAATACAGGTCCTTGCGGAACTTTTTGTCCTCGACATCAGCTTCCAGATTCTGGTTGGTCGCTGCGAGTACCCGCACGTTGACATCGACCGACTTGTTTTCGCCCACTCGGGTAATCTTGCGTTCTTCCAGCACTCGCAGAAATTTGATTTGCGTGGCCAGCGGCATGTCACCGACTTCATCCAGAAACAAGGTGCCCCCATCGGCGTATTGAAACTTGCCCTGGCGGTCGTTGATTGCATCGGTGAAGGCCCCTTTGATGTGCCCGAACAGTTCGCTTTCCACCAGGTGCTCGGCTACCGCTCCTGTGTTGATTGCCACGAAGGGCTTTTTTTTACGAGGGCTGTTTTGATGAATCGCCTGGGCAATCACATCTTTGCCGGTGCCGGTTTCACCCGTGATCAACACTCCAGCGTCAGTCGGTGCGATTCGCTTGAGCCGATCGATGACCGATTTCATGGAATCGCTGGCGTAGATAATATTTTCGAAACCGAATTTTTCATCGAGCCGCTTTTGTAGCTCGATATTCTGGTTCGTGAGTTGGATCGCTTCGACCGCTTTGCCGACGACGGCCTGGAGCCGTTTGGG
Source organism: uncultured Pirellulaceae bacterium (assembly GCA_964583205.1). Taxonomy (GTDB): domain Bacteria; phylum Planctomycetota; class Planctomycetia; order Pirellulales; family Pirellulaceae; genus CALMEE01. The sequence continues at coordinate 15,370 of CAZOXC010000012.1, forward strand.
TGTGATCGGTTTTTCCAGGAAGTTGTAAGCGCCCAGTTGCATCGCTTTGACGGCTTGAGGCACAGTGGCGTGGCCGGTCACCATGATCACTTCCGCAGCCGGCAATAACTCCTTGGACAAACCCAGGATTTTCATCCCGTCGATTTCGTTCATCACCAGGTCGGTAACAACCAGGTCCCAGGTGTTGTTTTTGATTTGCGCAGCGCCGGCGGGACCGGAAGCGGCGATGGTGGCTCGCAAGCCAATCCGTTGCAAACTCTCCGCCATGGCTTCGACAAGATCTTTGTCATTGTCCACCAGCAGGATCCGTACGGATTCCGAATTTTCGGGCACTTGAATTTCAGGCATACTGTGGATTTTAGTACATCATATTTTTCACGAGTAGACCGTGGTCGATAATCGGCGCCGCCCGGGAAGCGGCCAACTATTCGGTATCTCACCAA
>CAZOXC010000013.1:0-15750 GCA_964583205.1 uncultured Pirellulaceae bacterium
CCTGTGTTCCGGTGTCACGGTTTTTGGACAAGTCCACCTTGGACAAAACTTCTGACTCGGAATTGGAAGTAAACTTGCTCCCAAGATTTTCCCAGTCAATCACCATACTACCGCCGGTATTTTCATGTTGCTTGGCCCAATCCATCAACAGCTCCAGGCAAGCATGATCGATGTAAGTTAATTGTTCAAAATCAACATGCAATTCTGACTTGCTGGGCACCGAATCCAAAGCACCTGCCAGAATCGGCAAGCGTAGAAAGGTCGCGGCACCATTCAATTGCAACTTGGAAACGGAACCGCCAGGTTCCAAATTGACATCCAGCTTGGAAAAATTCATCAGCAACTTGACCGCAGATAAGACAATTCCGACGACCACGCCGATCAACAAGTCTTCACATACGATGACAAGCAACGTCACCAGGAATATACCTGCTTCACTACGACTGGTTCGCCAGAGCCCTTTGAGTTGCTTGAAATTAATCAGCTTGAACCCGATATGAACCAGCAATGCTCCCAGCGCGGCTTTAGGGATGTACGATAACAAGCTGGGCAAAGCGACAACAAAAACCAGCAGCCATAAACCATGCAAGATTGCAGACCAACGAGTCTTTGCTCCTGAGTTAACGTTGGCGGTACTACGCACAATAACACCCGTCATTGGAAGTGCTCCTACCAATCCGCAAAGAACGTTTCCGACGCCCTGCGCGGTCAACTCTTTATCGTAGTCGGTTCTGACACCGCTATGCATCTGGTCCACCGCGGTGGCACACAACAAAGTCTCTGCACTGGCGACCAAAGCAATCACCATGGCGCCGGTGAGCACAATCGGGTCCATCAGCAACGAATACCAGGTGGTTGTCACCGGAAAAGTCATCTCAGCAAACATATTGCTGGGAACAGTCAATTTTTCGATCTGCAAACCTGCAACAGCAGCAAACACGCTTGCCACACCCAAACCAACCAGCGCGGCCGGAATAAACTTAAGCTTTCGAGGTGAGATTTTCGGCCAAGCCACAATCGAAATAATCGTGATGATTCCCGTGATTGCCGCCAAATGGTGATTGTGAGTTTCGGTTACCGAAAAACACTTGGAAATTGCATAAGGAATCGTAGCGATATATTGCAATCCGCCGTGCGCTTTTTCGTCGCCCCACATCGCCTTGTGATCCAGCATGACGTGAATCTGACTGACCAGAATCAGCACGCCGATTCCCGCCAACATGCCCTTGATCACAGCCGGCGATACTGCTCGAAACCATTGTCCCAAGTTTAATTTGCCGGCGACTATCTGCAGAACCCCGGCTAAGAAGACCGCAGTACCCAACACCATCATTGAATAAACGACTGCTTCTCCTGCCGCAATTTCGCCCTCCCCAAACTTGGCGATATAACTATCACGCCCCTTGGCCAACAAGTCCGCAACAATCACGAACAGTCCAGCCGCCGGGCCACTGACTTGCAAAGGCGAACCGGCGAAGAACCCCACGATCAAGCCACCGATAATCCCGGTAATCAAGGCTCGAGCCGGGCTGACACCCACCGCAACGGCAATTCCTATACACAAGGGCAGTGCAACCAGGAACACTACAATTGAAGCCAAAAAGTCATTTCGAATGTGTTGGAATGTTCCAGATGGCTTCGTTTCCAGAATCATGTTGTCATTGCTGTTTGTCATATCTCTCATCTAGTCTCAAATTTTTTCGGATTGCAACACGATGCTCAATACTCATGTAGAGCGGCGAGCCATTAGCTCAGATTGGATCAACTGAGCCTGTTAGTTCAAAAAATCAACGGAGCCAGCAGCGAAATCGTAAACGCAACCTTGTAGTTCAAGCTTGTTTTGTGCAACGGCGTCTGCAACATAGCTATACGACAGCAAGTTAGATAACTGCAGTTTCACATTCAGTTTGATCGCTTCATCAACCGGCAATTCTCCATCCACACCATCCAGGATTGGATTCATGTGTTGCACCCAGGATTCCACAGCAGGCAGATCTTTGAGTGATGCCTGATTTAGAAAGCCACCGACTGCACCACATCCGGCATGGCCACAAACAACAATGTTTTGAATCTGCAAAGCCTGCACCGCATATTCGATCGTGGCTTCAACCGACAATTCGCCTCAAGCGGGCTTCGGAACAACATTCCCGGCGTTGCGAATAACAAAGATCTCGCCAGGTTGTGTTTGTGTGATCAAATTGGGTGAAATCCGAGAATCAGAACAAGTAATCAACAGCGTGTGTGGCTGTTGCCCGTCCGCCAGTTTCTCGAAATCTGACTTCATCGAAGGAAAAACTGAATCCTTGAACTGCTCAAATCCTTTGTGGAAATGCATGGTAAATGTCCTTTAAAATTTTGGTCGATGATATTTGTTTGACCGGAGCCCAAGCTTAGCCAGAGCAAGCCGGTATTGTTTGATGTTTCATGGGTTGGCCAACATAAGACGTTGGTCAGTTCGTAAAGATTGGCTGTTGCCAGCCTCTTGAATTTTCTTACCTACTCAGTTTGCAACTAGACAAAGCAAAGGGATATTCCCCCATGCCGGCCACCTCACTTCAGGCAACCATCTCACAAATTCAGAATCCTCTTCGATTCTGCCCGGAATTCAAACACGAAAGTCGCCAGAGTTTTATGATTCTCAGGCCAAGTCCAGTAATAAAATCCGAACGGGATTTTTGGGATCCCAGATTGGAAGTTGAGCGAGGGCGCTACAATATTAAGGAAACACGATACTGCGGAGCTGCGACACTACCTACGAAGCTAGATACTGCGAAGCTAGATACTGCGGAGCTACAACAATAAGAAAGCGCCGGTGCCATTCAAGCGGCTGCGCTGAGACAGGAAGTGCCGCTCGGGCATTCCACAACAATGCGATAGATTCGAACCGACCGTTCTGGATACGAGCCATTCGGACTGGCTGAAATTAGAGGATTTCCCCAATTCATCCTGCCGACAACTCAGCAGCAATTCAACTTCAATTCCACCTTTTTCATGCCCTGTTTCCTCGACCTGGCTGGTGCCAGCACCGAGCATGGTGAGCAGAGAAAGAATCGAAGCTAAAAGGAAATTTTGCATGGCGGCTGATGAAATGTAGTCATTTAATCTACGAAGTTTCTAACGAAATCGTTCGCTGCAAGTAACCCTGGATTACATCATTTTCGTGAAATGCACGAATTCTGGCAGCATTTTTTGACTCCGTTTGGAGATCCGATCCTTCTTTCGAATTCTCCCCAGTTTCGGATTCATTTTAAACCAACAAACCGACAAATCGTTTCTGTTTTCACCGGGTTTTTGCCAAATCTTTTCCAACCGAAATCCTTAGCAGGACAAGCAAATTCAGCGAGCTGTCTTTTGGACTTGTGTCACATTCCGGACAAGCCTCCAGCTGCACCTGAAAGCTGTTGGCCGAGGAAACTCGCGCCGTGCGTTCGACAGGATACGATTCAGAATTAATATTAACACCATCTTCACAATCGGCAGCACCGTTATTCGTCTCACAACATAATCAAGAAAATCGTTCAAATCGGAATCTTTTAACATCAACTTTTACGGTTATTTGGCTTGATCGGCCCGCGAATAGAGGAATAGCAAAAATCGTTATATCGGTACCAACTGGGACTTGAGTCGCCTCCGTCGTATTCCGAAAAAAGCGAATGAGAGAACAAGTAACCCAAGTTTGGCTTTCTGCCCCAATATTTACCATGAAAAAGCCCATTTTTTTAGTCGCACTTTCCACTGCGATTGTTGCGTCAACAGGTATCTCTTTCGCACAGGATGTCTTTCGTTCGACAAGCTCACCGATCGACAACTATGTATACTCTGATCCCTTCCAGGATGATGAGGAAGAGAATGAAATTCCTCTTCTTAACGAAGAAGAGATTTCAGAACAGCTGAAGCAGTTTCGAGCAGAACTCGATAGCCTGAAAGACTCCATGAGCGATTCGGGCAGTGATGCGTATTCGGAACTTTCAGAAACCGTCAGCGACTACGGAGAGACGCTGGAGGAGCACGAAAGCTTGTTTGGCGATCGTGTCATTGTCGGGCACGGTGATCAAAAGATGACCCTGTTTGGACGAGTTCACGTCGACTGGTGGACATTTCCGCAACATGATCCTGGCATCGAGGCGTTGGAAGGTGAGGATCCACGAGATCGATTCAATTTCCGCCGCATGCGATTCGGTGTCAAAGGCGATGTCAAAGACAACATGTTCTATAAAATCGAGATCGAGTTTGCGGATGGGAACAACCCATCCTACCGAGATGCGTTTTTGGGATTCAAGAATCTACCTTTTTTCAACACATTGACAATCGGTAACCATAAACGCCCGTATGGACTCGATCACCTGAACAGTAGTCGGTACAACGTCTTCATCGAACGTCCGTTCATCATTGAAGCTTTCAACCAAGACTCACGACGAATCGGTATATCCAGTCGAGGCCACTCGGATGACGAGCGTTACAACTGGCAGTACGGTGTTTACCACCACGAGTTGACCCAGAACACAAGTGGCTTCATCAGCGACCACTACCAGCCTGAATTGGCAGGTCGCCTGGCCTACGTTCCTTGGTACGACGAATGCTCTGGCGGCCGAGGATACTGGCACCTGGCAGTTTCCGGTGCAGTTGCCTTCCCGGACGGATTGGGGGGCGACGAAAATGCTGCACGCTATCGAACTCGAGTCGAGGCCAGAACGATCGAACGTTGGTTAAATACCGATCGAATCGAAGGGGCTGATCAAGTGACACTTGTTGGACTTGAAAATGTATTCAACGTCGGGGCATTTCAGTTCGTAGCCGAATATCAGGCACTGAATTTGACTCGACGAGCTGGATTCGGCGACGATGTATTCTTACACGGTGGCTATCTCTACGCTTCTTACTTCCTGACTGGCGAACACATTCCCTGGAACCGAAAAACCGGTACGCTTGGGCGAGTTAAGCCGTTCGAGAATTTTTGGCGAGTCTGCGACTGTGACGGCCTGACGCAAACTGGCCTGGGAGCCTGGCAAGTGGCCGTGCGATACTCATTCGCTGACCTGACCGACGAAGACATTATCGGCGGTGTCGGAAACGCAGTTACCTTTGGCTTGAACTGGCACTGGAACGCCTATGCCCGTATGCAAGCCAACTACATCATCGGCGATGTCGAAAGAGATCCCATCGGCGGTGGAGATTACCAGTCGTTCGGAACTCGATTCATGATCGACTTCTAAACCCTCAGAACCTCCCTTGTTTGTTCAGCATTAACCCGGAAACCATTCAGTTAAATATATTCGTGCAAGGAGAAAACCGTGCAACGTACTCAAGTTCCAAATTTGGTTGCGCATAGCCTGATTTACTCGGTTGTGGCTATCGCCATAACTTTGACCACAACACCTTTGGCCGGACAAATCAGAATCGGTGGATGCGATGTTGGTGGATACACTCAAAGCTGCGATGGCGGCTGCACCCAGAGCTGTGGCTGTAAATCTCGATGCCCAGACTGCGACCTGGAAGTATGCAAAGTCAGCTGCGAGAAAGTGGAAGAATCCAAAACTTGTTTCAAGGTCGAATACAAAACGATCTGTATCCCCAAGGTTAAACTTCCCTGGGACAACTGCTGCGAACCACGCTGTGCCGAAACCAGGAGCGTGAAGATCCTGGTGACACACAAGTTCAAGTGCCCAAAATGCAGATGTAAATGGGAAGTTGTACGACCTGAACCTTGTGGAGGCCAACAGCACGCTGAAGGCGACTACTACTACTCGGAGCCAGCAGAACCCACCGAGAAATCCGAAGAACCAGCGGGTGAACCCAATCTCAATGAGGTGCCACCTTCACCGACTACTCAACGAAACTTCCGAGACTATTTCGCTCCGGCTAATTTTGGGCGTAAACGTTAAGACACAACTAACGGAAATTGATACGAAAAAAGGCCAGTCAATTGACTGGCCTTTTTGTTTGTTAATATTCAATCCTAAACAGTAGCGACCAAGTTTCCGAATACTGTTGCATCCGAAGCAAAGTCAATGTCGAACTTGGTATCAATGGTTCGCGTCTGGGCAAAGATACGCGTCAAGTCTAAATCCACTCCAAAGATATTGAGTGTCTCGATTCTTGACCCACCCCAAAGTTGATCTTTGATAGTCAGACTACCGTGAGTGATATCATTGTCGACGTCAAAATTGATCACCAGATCCCGACCAGTTCGTCGGAATGTGACGTCCTGAGCCAGATCGTTCAACCGCAAGTTTGGCAGTTGTTCAATCACAATCCTGTCTCGACCTGCACGGGTCTCTTCATTGATGGTGTCTCGCCCGTCGGCCAGCGACCAGTGGTAGGTATCATTGCCCGCACCACCAAAAATAGTATCATCGCCGCCCCATCCGAAGAACTCATCGTTTCCGGCGTTGCCTCGCAAGACATTGTTCAGTTGATTACCTTGCAAAATATCATTGCCGCCACCGGTGATCACGTTTTCAATTTCAGTGCCATAAGTAATCCCGGCACGGAAACCTGCTTGTTCTCCGGGAGGCACGATCTGAGTGCTGATGTCACCCTGTTCGATCGTCGCGTAAACATTTCCAGAAAGCTCGCGTAAATCCAGCGTATCTACTCCACCGGTGTCATAGATGTTGGCGCTCAAGTTTGTGTCACCAGCCCAGGTCGTGCTGGGGCTGTAAATGGTGTCGGTGTTATTCGTATCGGTGTCCGCACCATAAACCTGCTGCAGAGCCAGGATATCGGCAATTCCGAAATCTCGTGATCGAGCAAATGGATCACCTGCCAGTGATACCAGAGCATCTGGATCGGTAGCTCCACCTCGGCCAATCGCGTTCAGAATTTCAGTGGCATACAACTGATACTCGAATGTGTCGACTGCTGAATTCCCTTCACCACAGAACACACCGCCGAACGGATTCAATGTGATCCAGATATCGCCACCTTCCTGATCCGCATCAAAGGTTGAATGGTCAGTAGGACCAAACCCGAAAGAACAGACAGGCAAAGGATCGAAGTTGTCAGGAATCCATCCGTGAATACGGATCAAGCCGTGCGGAGAATTATTTGGCTGTACAAATGAATCAGGCACTTCAACAAAATCAACGTCTTCAAGTAGAACGTTCAAGCGTGTAAATAACTGTCGAAATGCCTGGCGAACCTGGCCACCCAATGGGACTGCGTTCTGGGCATCGCCCGTTTCACGATCATCATCCCTGAAGAAATCAGCAAAACTGTATTGGATTTCGCGACCAAACGGTGGTGCCGGCACATCAAGCCAGGTAGTGCCTAACGCATTCCAGTTAGGTTCGGTATGGATTGGCAACCGTTCCCAGTCACTCCAGAATCGTCCGTTGTTGGCTCGAACCAAAATTTGATCCACATTTCGAGGACCTCGACCGCCAACAAAAAGCAGCGAATTCGCCTCGCTTGGAGTCAGAGTATGAATTCGACCATCCGACAAACTTCCAGGATTGTCATTCGTCGGGAACAGTCGCAAATCTCCGGAACCGGGATCAGTAGATTGTGGGTTCAAATCGACGACCTGGTATCTCTGGAAGAACAATCCGGATGGATCACGGTCAAACAAATCAATTACTTGACGAACATCGAACGCTCCAGTGAATGGCAAAACAGAACTGTCAAAGGTGATTTCCGGTTTAACGTCAGCTCGGAACACAACCGTGTCGATTGGACTCCAGAACTTACCGTCAAACACCCTTACGCGTAGCTGATCGTCACGGAAGTTATTCGCAGTCGTAAATGTAGAATTACGGAACTCCTGAGGAGTCAGGGTAATCCACTGTTTTGCTTCCTGCTGGACGCCAAACACGCTGAAAAATCCTGAACCAGGAGCAATACTGGTATCCATCACTTCATACAACTTGGCTGTGTTACCATCAGCATCGTTGAAGAAAATGTTCTGGTCAAAATCAACAGTAACATTGACCGGCAAGATATGCGTCTGCCCAACGACATCAGGACGATTAAAGTTACCGACAGTTGTTGCAAAGACGGTTTCAACCGGACTCCACAAACTTGTGTCTCGCACACGAACGTCGATAATTTCCTGCTGTTGGTTCAGGGCTCCCACATATCGCAGACGACCGATATCTTCGTTTTCGACATAAATCCAGTCAGAATCGCCGTTACCAGTTCCTTCTCTGAGCCGTTCACCATCCAATAAGAAATAGCCGCCACCCACTCTACGGTCGCGGAATTTCCAACGGGTGATCGGATGGCCATCAATCGGATCAAAACCACGAATCCAGCCGGCGACATTAATTCGTTCATTGGCGGTGACTCGAAAAGGAGTCACTCGAAGACGCGGCGCATTCTCGTTTTCGAAAGCCGAGTAAACCAAAAATTCTTCGGACTCACTCCATACTTCACCATCGAAAGCCTGGACACGCAAAGTTTCACGAGAAATCTCATCGTCGGAAACGTATTGCAATCGCGCAAGTTGCGAAGCAGAGACTGCGACCCAAACATTGGCATCTCTACGAACACCGTCTAACTCCAAGTGTCCCTGACCCTGGAACGTATCCATGACCCGGTAGCGAACAATTGGATCACCATCATCATCTACCGCGTTTAGAAAATTAACGGCATTGAGGTTGTTACCAATGATTACGACTTGATCATCGACTAGCACTCTTGGCGGTGTATTCATCGATTAGCCTTTATATAAAAAATATGAAGTCTCTATTTAAAATTAAATCGCACTGACAAGGAACCCGTTCTGAGTTTGCTCGGTGAAATTCACAACAAATCTCTGCTCGAGTCCAGTGGTTTTTTCAAAAACGTCCTGCAAGTCAACCCTTGTACCGAACGCATCAAGTGTTTCGATTCGCGATCCACCCCAAAGCTGATTCCTGATCGTAACCGAGCCTTGGGAAACCACGTCCCCGTCCAACTTGAAGTCGATCACAAGGTCACGACCAATTCTGCTAAACACAATGTCTTCGGTGAAATCGTCGAACCCGACCAGATCAAATGGGTCCAAAATGATTTGGTCACGACCCGCAAGTGTCTGCTCGTTGATTACGTCATCACCATCACCGATGACCCAAATGAACGTGTCATTGCCCAAGCCCCCGACCAAAAGATCGTCGCCACCGTAGGAACGAATGATATCGTTACCAAAGCGGCCATTCAGCACATTGTCTAGAGCGTTACCAATGATCGTGTCATTCCCCAGACCACCAGAAGCATTCTCGATCTGTGTTCCGAAGTTGATGTACACGTTCTCAACCAGCCCGTTGATGGAACTGAAGGAGCCTTCGCGAATATCCAACAAGTTGGAGAACAGAGAATTAGTGATAGCCAAAGTGTCGTTGCCACTGAAATCATTGATCCCATCAACGATCTGAGTATCACCTTCCCAATAGTTGGTAATGTCGTAGCGGGTATCGCCAGAATTCTCGGTGCCCTGTCCATAGAAATCCTGGACAACTGCATCGGCATACAAGCCGAACGTTCGGGTGAACAGACCATCTGGTCGGTCACCAGGCGTATACAAAATCGAATAGGTATGGTCGCCAAGCGAAGGTGGCAAAACAGCCTGATTCGTGTTACCAGGGTTACCTTCTGTGAAGAACGAGTGCTTCAGACCCAAAACATGGCCTAGCTCGTGGCGGAAAACTAAACGCTGGAATCCATCTTCTTCCCAGGCGGCAGGGTCGTCGCTGAAGCAAAGCCCATAGTTAAGCCAGATGTCACCGGTCGATCCATCATTGGTTTCAGGTGCAGTCGGCAAAAACGCAAATGCACATGCCGTGTCCATCGGATCGATGTATCCACCAATTCTGATGAAACCGTGCGGTCCGAAATCTGGATCTGGAGGACCTGTGTCAGAAACTTCTTTGAACACGATGCGGCTTTGGAATTCGTTCCATCGGGAGAACTCGTCTCGAATAGCAGCTCGACCCGCTGAACCGAATACGAAGAACTCGGGCTGGTCTGCTGAACCAGTTGCACGCCCATCGGCAGGGAATGAATCTGCAAAACTGTAAGTCAACACAATCGGATCGGACGAGGTAAAGAATTGTGTCCAATTCAATGGCGCGCCACCGTTATCAATGTGGTGCGATTGCAGATACTCAGGTTCAGATCGAACGTTCAATCGTTCCCAACGAGTGTTGAATCGGCCATTATTTGCTCGGACGTAAATTTCGTCCAAGTGCCGGTTTTCAAACTTTCCGCCTTCCACGAACAATTGTTCGAACTCATTGGCCGTGAACGAGTGCCGCTCATTGGCGACAAAATAATCGTTCACTCCCTGCACCAGATTGGCGAACGTATCAACATCCGGATCGGGATTATTGGAACTGGTATCGATGATTTCATAACTTCTGAATCTGGGCCCAACATCCGATTGCGTAAACAGATCAACGACTCGCATTCGCTCCAAGTCTTCAACAACCAGGATCGGGTCAGCATCAAGCGTAGGCTGAACGTCGGCGGTGACTCTCAGCGTCTGAATCGGACTCCAATGCCGGCCATCGAATGCCTGGACGCGAATCTGGTCATCTCGGAAAATCGCTGCACTGGTCAAGCCAACCGTATTGAGCTGGTCGGCACTGACCTGGAAGAATCGATTTGAATTCCGGCGGTTACCGTTTGTACTTAAGAAAGCTGAATTATCGGGCGAACTGGTATCCAGGAATCGATAAGCCTTAATGGAGTTTCCATCAGCATCAAAGACGCTAATCAACGTCTCGATCGGAATCGTTACCCGCTGAGGAAGCACGATCGTGTTCGCTTGAACAAATGGGCGATTCGCGTTCCCTGTGGTTACGGCTTCGGACTGAACGACTTCGGACCACTGTCCACCAATGTCAGGACGACCATCTCGAACTCGAGTGAAGATTCGCTCCGTTTGACCATTCAAGGCCCCAACGTAAAACACGTTGTCAAAGTCTTCGCGGTTGACGAAGAAGAATTCATTCTCCGTCATCCTGACTCCGTTGACCTCAAAGAACCCACTGTTGCGACCAACAATGGCGTCTTTGATTCGGATTCGGTCAATCGGGAATCCATCCGGGTCATTCCCGGTAATGAAATCGGTCAGCCTAACGCGCTCATTGGCAACCACGCGAATCGTACTGGCGTTAACAACAGGTAGACGGTTGTTGGCCGTTACGGAATAAAATGTAAAGGCGGCCGTTGGGCCCCACTCAACACCATCAAAAGCCTGTATCTCAAATCGCTGAGAGCCAACCTGATTGCCCGCACGAATTTGCAGAGTGTCTAATTCATCGGCGGCAACCACGATAAAAACATTGGCGCCTCGAGCATTGCCATTCGTGAAAATCCGAGACGAATTTGCTGCAGCATTGAGATCTCGAATCCGATACTGGGTAATCTCGTCACCATCAGGATCGGTGGCACTGATGAAATCAACACCCTCAACGAAGGTATTTAATCGGGCTATCTGGTCCTCAACGTTGACGTTAGGAGGAATATTCATTGTTGCCTCTTGTAAGTTAATCGATCTCTGTCCCGAATCAGTCCGGTTCTCCCGGCCATTGCCTGAATCCAAGGTTGCCCTGCAATTCACAGGTAGCTGTTTCTGGATTCGAACACATTGCCAACGATCAAGAATGGCTAAAGTACTCGGAATTTAACTTCAGTCGGAGATTAGCGATTTGGAAGGGGAAGGCCAAGATTATCACCTAATCAGACTCATCCCCATTTTATTTGCCAACGCCGTGCTGTAAACACAAATTGACGCGTTATTTCCCATTGTTTTTGCAAGTTCCCAGGCGCATTCAGGCTCAATCCTGCACTCACAATTCGAAATAAGCAGCCGGATAATTAGCACAAAAGTAACTTGAATTACAGACGATTCAGGCCGTTAAGGGCCGCAACCCGATAAGCCTCGGCCATTGTCGGGTAATTAAATGTCGAATTTATAAAATAGGCAATCGATTTTTCGGGAGAATTTCCGGCCATTACAGCATGTCCGATGTGAATAATCTCGGACGCATTGGGGCCAAAACAGTGAACGCCCAGCAGCTCCAGGGTCTCACGATGAAATATCAGCTTGAGCATTCCCACCGGCCGGCCAGTGATCTGGGCTCGAGCCAAATCCTTAAATTGCGCTCGACCAATCTCATAGGGCACCTTGAGCTCGGTCAGTTCTGTTTCGGTTTTGCCGATCGAGCTGATTTCCGGGCTGGTATAGATTCCGGTCGGAAAATCAGAAACCAGTTCGTCCGGCAATTCGTGACCCAGCAATCTTCGCGCTGCCGTACGACCCTGGGTATAGGCCGCGCTGGCCAACGATGGAAAACCGACCACATCGCCAACCGCGTAGACATTGTCCAGCGACGTTTGACCGTACTTGTCAACCTTCAAGTAGCCTCGACTATCTGGAGCAAGACCGATCGATTCCAACCCTAACTGATCGGAATTCCCGGTTCGCCCATTGGCCCACAGAAAGATATCGGACTTGATTTCCTTGGCACTCTCCAGCTTTACCTGAACGTGATCCTGATGAGTTTGCAGGCTTTCGAATTGTTCATTGTGACGGATCACGACTCCCTGTTCCCGCATGTGATAACTCAAGGCATCGCTGACTTCATCGTCCAGGAAATCCAGCAAGCTTTCCCGACTGTTAATCAGGTTGACTTTGATTCCCAAGTTTCGAAACATCGAAGCATATTCACAACCAACGACACCGGCTCCATACACGGTGAGGGTTCGAGGCATTTCGTCCAGCAACAAAATCTTGTCGCTATCAAATATCCGCGAGTGCTCAAAATCGATTGCCGGCGGTCGATAAGGACGGGAGCCGGTAGCAATAATGGCATTTTCGAATTCGATCTGAGTCTCAGCATCGATCATCAACCGGTTCGCATTTTCGAATCGGGCTTGCCCACTCACCACTTGGACTCGATTTCGCTGGTAAAACCCGCGACGCAATGATTCCTGCTGATTAATTACGTCCTGGGTCTGCTTTCGCAAATCGGCAAAACTGAATTTGGCCCGTACATCAAGCGAATTCAGCAGCGGGTTCTGCAGGGCCTCGGTGAACCGAAATATCGCGAATCTCAAGGCTTGTGAAGGGATTGTATTCCAATGCGTACACCCTCCCCCCACTCGGCCAAAACGCTCGACCACAGTCACTTCACGTCCCGCTTTGCTCAACTGCATCGCCGCGCCTTCCCCGGCCGGACCACTTCCAATAACGACATCCTGTGTCTTGGTCTTTTTCATCATGAACCTCGAGAACTTTCCAATTTCAAAAACTCCATGTCCGGATTCGACTCGCCCACCAGCAGGTCGACGAGCTGTTTTCCGATTACCGGTGCAAACTTGAACGCATGTCCGGACATTCCGGCAGCAAACACAATCGGCAAATCAGTGGACTCATTCGGGCAGGGCTGATCGAGAGCCTGATGGCCAGACGGATCGGCAATTTCGGCCGCACTATTCGTCCGATCAGTGACTTTCATCCGGTCAATGACGAAATGCTCGTCAGGGGTCATTGTGTACATGCAAACCGAGTGCGAACGCAAGCGAAAATCGAATCCTCGGAATCGGTCGTGGATAAAGTCGGTGACTCGATCAAGATCCTCTTGGTGTATCTCCCGATCAACTTCTGAAGGGTCCTCGATCGCCTGTCCACCCGTATGCTCGGCGACTTTCAAGCCCACATTTTCATCAAACGGGAACCCATAAAAACATCCTTGGTCCGTTTCAAAAAACCAGGTCGGGAGTTTCTTTAATTCGTCGACTCGTGGATCCTGGCTCGCTGCTTCGAACCAAAACTGGGACTTGCGGCGAATTGACAGGTCAAGGCTCTCCTGTTTTAACAATCGAGAACTCCAGGCGCCGCCGCAAATGATTAAACGGTCCGTCAGGAATTTACCCTGGTCCGTTTCAACTTCAATCTGACTTGCCTTTTGCCAGCGGATTACCCGAGTATTCGCAAGGTGTTTCGCGCCAGCGCCTTTGGCCAGATCAAGGCAAGCGGCCACGCAATCTTCAACTTTCAAATAGCCTGCAGAATCTTCAACGATTGCCACCTGTTGTTGGTCGATCCGGAATGTCGGCCAAAGTTCACTGGCTTCGGCAGGTGACAGGATACGAACCGGCAATTGATAGGCATTAATGCTCTGCATCAAGCCCGCGACGAAGTCGCCCGAGGCATCGCCGACTTGCAACAAACCAGTCTGAACCAGCAACTCTTGACCGATCTGAGCCTGGATCGAATCCCACAACTGGCGGGCCTGCCTGGCAAGCGGCACATAGGCAGGGTGCTCGAAATAGGCCGTTCGAATGATCCTTGTGTGACCATGCGTACTCCCCAGACCGTGGGGTGGATCAAATTGATCAATTCCCAGTACATTCCACCCCTTCTGGGCAGCAAAATACAGGGCGGCACTTCCTATACCTCCTGTTCCCAGCACGATACAATCAAATGAATCTTCTTTTATTTTTGCCAAGTTTTGCTTTTCCTGAACCGAAAAATAAAACGTATTTGTCAATTCGACTAAAAGGATAACCCTATCATGAAAAACATGATGAGTTCTTTGGCTCTAGCCAAAGTGACGATGTTTGCCTTTGCGTTGATGATGCTTAGCTCAGTGACCGGGTGTAACCCGGAAGCCGCGCTGGTCATCAACGATGGTGATGTCGTTACCAGTTACAGTGTCGCAGGTATGATGTGAAGCGGCAATTCATGAGCTAACGCTATCAAGCGAAAGCTTAAATCGTTACCGGGTGTAACGGACGCAGTTGTCAGTGCTTCAAGAGAAACCGCTCGAGTCAGCCATGTTTCAGGTTCCGAGCAATTTGACGAAGCCAAATTCGAATTTGATGGTTTTGTACTGACCAAAACCGGGCAAGAACAGCCCAAGCCAATTGAGAGTGATACGCCTACATCAGTCAATTGAAGAATCACCAGCCGAAGTCGTCGTCTCTGACGCTTCGGCTATTTTTTTGCTTTCAACGGGGTTTGAAAGGTTGCTGGATATCTGATAACTCAATAGAAGATCCCCGCAGCGAATCACGCACTTGTCAAAATCATGGGAAATGATTTCCCATTCTTTGTCATCAAGCTCAAACACATCGCCAACTACAAACAACTCTCTTTTCTGAGTGGCGCGGAAGTTAATCCAAACCTGGTACTCGCCTTTTACATTTCTCGTCAACGAGCTGACGACTGTGACGCGAGCATCTGGAACTTCTTCTACCTCTTCCACTTCAGCCACTTTGACTTTTTCAACCCTGAACGAAAATGTCTTTGAGTCAATCTTGGGTGGGCAACCGCGGTCAGTGACTTTGACTTCGTACTTATAAGTGCCTTCCTCAAGTCCCGGACTGGTGAATACTGCCAAGCCATTCTTCACTTCAATTTCCGCGCCGGGTGAACCAGAGGCCACCAACTCGTAATTCAGTTCCTTGTTGTCTCCATCGGAATCCGAAGCAGGGATGGCGAACCGAATGGAATTTTTGGGGCGCGGATTCCCGCCATTGATGGTTCCGATCGAGGGAGCGTTGTTTGGTGGACCAAAAAAGTTGCGATGCACGACCCGCTGCTTGTATTCCTCAAGCGAACCCTGCAATCGACTCCAGTTACCCTCAGGCAACTTATCAGCCATTTGACCATCGGGCATCGAAATTGCCTCGATCGTCAAACTGATACGCAACATCGGATCGATTTCTCTACTGGCGGTCGCACCCAATTCCTCACCGGCATTCACCAGCGTGATTCGTTTGATTTTATGCATCGCCTTTTTCTGATGGAACTTGTAGAGA
>CAZOXC010000014.1:0-15719 GCA_964583205.1 uncultured Pirellulaceae bacterium
ATGGTGTGGCGAGGCACGACGCGAGATTGTGAGGCTAGATACGTAAAGAATCGTACTTGGGCTCAGACGTGAATGTTTTGGAATCCGTTGAGTATCAATCTTTGGTTCCGAAGACATTGTCTCGCGCAAAATTGGAGATTTTGACAACCGCTGGATGTTTCAATCGCTTCTCGATTGAAATTGCATAGAAGCGTTCGACGATCTCGGGCAGATGTCCGACGACTTTGACCGAATACTGCTTACATACGTCCATCTCAACCGCGGTGGGGGCGACGAACAGGCCGTGACCTTCCTGGCCAAAGACTTTCAAAACGGCACTGTCTTCGAACTCATGGGTTATCTGAGGGTGGATGCTGTTGTCGTCAAACCATTGCTCAAGTAGCCGCCGCAGCGTCGTGTTGTGTGTCGGCAGCAGCATCGGCGCGGAATTCAGTGATGCCGGGAAGTCCTTCCGATATTTGCGAGCCAGTTTTGTGGATCCGAAAACAGTGACTCCACACTTTCCCAACAAGTGATTGAAGGCGCGAATGTGAGTCTCGGCCGCCATCGGACGATCGGCCAGTACAACATCTAGACGATGCAAAGCAAGTTCACCAAGCAATTCATTGAGTTTGCCTTCAAAGCAAACCACTTGAAACTTTTCCTGCGTCGACTCTAGTGCTGGCCGCAGTAGTTCATGAACTGCAAGTTTCGGAAGGGCCCCCTGAACACCAACCAGAAATCGTGATTTGTCTTCATTGGTGCGATTGTGCAGCACGTCGGCCAGTTCACGACCCAGCCCAAAAATTTCATCGGCGTATCGGTAAACCAGTTGCCCGGTTTCGGTGAG
Organism: uncultured Pirellulaceae bacterium; assembly: GCA_964583205.1. Lineage (GTDB taxonomy): Bacteria > Planctomycetota > Planctomycetia > Pirellulales > Pirellulaceae > CALMEE01. The sequence continues at coordinate 830 of CAZOXC010000014.1, forward strand.
TGTCAAACTGCGTCCAGAACGGTCAAACAAGTCTCGGCCGATCGCCGCTTCCAGTTTCTTGATTTGGCTGCTGAGTGTTGGTTGAGCCAGATGAAGTACGTTGGCGGCTTTCGAAACCCCGCCTTCCTTGGCGACGGTCCAAAAATAGAGCAAGTGGTGATAATTCAACCAGTCCATCAAAGTCACCTATAAACGTTTGTCAGAGAGCTTCTGCTGCCACCAGTTCACCGAAATAAACTTTCAATTTCGTTCAACTGCGTGCAGCCTACCGCTGCATCAAGGTTGGCTCGACTAACATGAAAATTAAATGCGGATTCGATCTGTTCGACCGCCGAATCAAGTTCCTGCTTTTCCCGCAGAATGATTTCGAAAAGATCAACGTCCCCGTCCTCATAGCGTTCACGCGCTACATCGGATAACTGCTGTGCCAACTGTAAGGTACGATTGGCGATTTGAATCTGCTCGTTGGCGGCGACGGCCAGCTGATAGTTGGTTTGTACTTCGGCTTCTATCTTTTCTTTCAGGAACGCATGTTTAATTTGCAGCTGCTGAAGTTTCCCTGTCAAAGCCCGGACTTTACCTGATGCTTTACGGCGCTGTAGTGACTGGCTTAATGACAAACTTAAATCGACTTGAAACTCGTCTTTCTCATCAAAGTTTACAAACAGAGATTGCGTGGACGAAGACGCGGCGGCCGACGCGCTGGTAGGGTCACCAAAATCCTGCGAGACTGCGACTTGCGCATTCAGTTGCGGAAGGTAGTCATTGCGGGCTTTGGCGATATCCAGTGAAAGGGCTTTGATTTCCAAGTCGATCAATTGAATTTCTGGGCGACAGGCGATCGCGTTAGAAACCAGTGCACTTGCGTCTTGAGGATTCCATGGAAGCGTCTGGCCAAATTCCGGAATCAGACTAACGTCCGGAGTCAAAGGCGTCCCATTGTTGTCGCGATAGAAAAGGGAAAGCTTGATGGCAGCTGACGTAAGTTTGGCTTTGGCCTTCAGTAGTTTCACTTCGCGACTTAGAATGCTGCGATCGTTGTCAGTTCGAGTAATCTCGGCCAGATCACCCGCCTTGATTCGTTCTTCGATCCCGTCGACGCGGCTTTCGGCGATTGTTAGCAATTTTTGGTTTAACTGGAACAGCTGTCCGGCAGCCACCCAATTCCAGTAAGTAACTTCTGCGTCTCGTAATGTCTGGATCAACCGATTCAAAATCACCGGTTCGACGGTTTGCCGCTCCAAGTTTGCTTGCCATACAGCGACGCGTCGAGAATCGATATCCCGGCCTCTCAGCAGCGCCCAATTCGCACCCAGTTTTAATTCACCAAGCTCGTTCGTGTTTCTTTCAAGGTACCACGGCTCAAAATCACCGCGTCCGAACCGGTAGCCGGCGAATACCGAACCGCCATTGAAGGTCGGTTGCTCTATTCCAATGTTACTGCGATAGGTTTCGTAGAAACCGACCGGCGTGTTTTCACTGGAAGCCTTTAGTTTCGTGTCAAAGTTCCCCTGAGCTTGAATGGCCGAACCTTGAGCGATCTGGAACTCGCGAACCGTCGCTTCAATTTCCGGATAGAACTGAACGGTTGCCGCTAACACCGATTCCAGCGCCAGTGCGTCCCCGACGAGGTAAGGGGGAGAACGAGCCTTGAGCGTTTCCTCAGTGGGTGGTTCGTCTTCCTGAGGCTGCTGTTGCGATTCAGTGTCCGGTTGATCTGCTGGTCTTTGAGTTGAACTTTCAGCAGGTTTCAGATCCGATGGTTCTGATTCCTCTTGGTAACTCGTTTGTTCGACAAACCAGTTACTTGGAGTTTGCTCCGAAATAGAACTGTTGATAGCTGAAGCTTCATCATCAGTTCGAAGGTGCGAAGCAGCAGAAACGTTTGTAGCGAAAATCGGCGATGGTGCGGGACTAGTGCGACAGCCCCAGGTTGACACAAGACAGACAGCGACTGCTATCAACAAAATCGGTTTGAACTTAATCCAATCGGATCGAAAGCACTCTGGCGGTGCCACCGAACCAACCGTTTTTTGACTGGAAATAGCTGACCACATGCTTTGCGTTTTCGCCTTTTTGTCACCGTTATCTTCAACGGACACACACGTGTTAATCGTTTGTAATGTTCATCGTCACAATTGCTACCGTCGATAAACTTCGCCAACCGACCTACCATCTGACTGCCTAACCGTTACATTTTTACTCTAAACGGTCACATCTGCCGTTTGTTGCTTGCGAGCCAAAAAACAAACCCAAACCAACAGATGCTTCCTTTCCATATACGGTCTATTCTCGGATCGTGTGCCTTGCGGGTATAAATCTAGTTGCTGCTGAGTAGCAGTGATGAATTTTCCCGCAAGAGATTTTGAATCCAAACGCAAGTTCTACGATGGACCCAAACCAATACAACCAAATCGCCTGGGATCGAATCGCCAAAGATCAGCGACAGTGGTTTGTTCCGCCCACGCCGGAACGAATTGCGGCTGCTGGCCGAGGTGAAATTTTAATTCGCTTGACGGCGACAAAAAATGTTCCAGCCGATTGGTTTGGTCCTGTTGAAAAGCTTGGAAATTTAAAAGTCCTGTGCCTGGCAGGTGGTGACGGGCATCAAGGGCCCTGCGAAACATGGTGACCGCGTTCGTCCTTCGCGGCCCGGCTTGGATCTTCAATTCGTTGGGGCCAACTGATGACCAGGCTTCCTTCGCAGAATTTGCATCATCAGTTTGAATCAGCGCAAAAAAATCCGGCTACTTCTTATTGAAATAGCCGGATGGTTGTTTTAGCAAAACTATTTAACTGATGATTACTTGCGTCGGCGTCGACGGAATACCAATCCAGTCAAGGCAACCGCACAGAGGCCGAAACCGGTTGGTTCCGGAACCACGACAAAAGCGGCTGAGACCGACAGGTGATAGGTTTGAATGTTGTTGTTGGCACCGGTTACTCGAGCAAAATAAGTTCCCGCACTGCCCAGCAATTCAGAAATACTCTCGACTCCGCCCAAGCCAGCTACGTTGGAAGTCGCCAGGACGGTAGTTCCGTCAGTGTCGAACAACGTCAGCGTCAAGTCACTCAGCTGAGCTGTGTTTAACGGGCTGGTTGCTCCATTTTGAGGACCTTCCTGATAAGTGGGTCCAACGGGTGTCAGTGTCAGGTCAACATTGGCTGCTGAATTAACAGAGAAAGAAAGAAAGTCAGTGTCCGAGTTATCATCGATGCTGATGAAATCTGTATCGGTATCATCGTTCAAAAGAGAACCGGTAAGGCCAATTGCATCGGCACCGATCTCAACGGTTGCACCATCGGCTACAGCTCCCAAGCTGGTTGCGTTGCCAAATACATCGTTTCCACCGTTCTTTTCGTAGATGTCGCCGTATTGGCGCTGCAATCCAAGAATGTCGTCAAATTGGGGGCCGTCAAAATTCAAGTTGATGAACGGTTCCAATAATTTTGTATTGTTAACTGGATCAGTGTGCGCTTGACCGACGCCATGGCCATGTTCGTGCGCCACAACATTTCGGAACCGAAGCGAGTTCCCATTGAAAAAGCCATCGCCAGTATCAATAACCATGTCACCACTGTCGGGCCCAAAGTTATATGCCAGGACACCGCCTGGGATTCCAGTGAAAACTTTTCCTCCGATTCGGACATCACCCCGGACGTTGGACGAGCCCGGAGTGTCAATCTGATTGGCTCCGTCATCATTGGCTTCATAGATGTATGAGAGTCCGCTCAAATCAGAGAAACGATCGAAGGTCTGATCAATCTCTTGCCACCACGTTCGTTGGGTCAGGTCGTTTCCACCCGGTGAAGCACCACCGTGGTAAACACCATCCAGAAAATCGATTAAATCACTAGCACCAGCCGCTTCGCCAACACCACTTCGAATGAAAGTGCCATCAGGAATAACACTCCACGTTAACGTAGTTGCATCACCCTGTTGGAGTCCGCCACCGTTGGTGACAGTTGCGTTCCAACGCGGTTGACCAAAAAACTGGAACGAATTTGGATGGTTTTTTCGTTCTTGCCACCAGTCGTAAGCTTTTCTCCCCGATTCATCGTTGGAGAAAACGGGTCCCTGTGCAGATAATTCCAATGCCATGCCACAGATAAACAGCATGCATAACGCAAATGAAAACAGGTTTCGCATCCGAACAACCTTGGTGTAAAAACTGGTAGTTTGAACTAGTAATGAACGAGGAAAATTTCATGCACAGTGTGTGCTCGAAAAACCAGGTTCATTGAGTGGTTTATCCCTCAGTAAATAATACTCTAGGGAAAACACCATCACAACTGAATTTAATCAAAGCCCAGTAATACTGAGACTTGCTCCAATAGTTAGCTATAGGAAAAATAGCTCAAACTAGGGCTGTTTAGGCCCAAAAAACAACAATTTCATTCGCATAATGACCGGCCAAACCGGTCCATTTCTTATGGTTGAGCAAATTCGTGGCAGAAAACCCCGGTTTCCCACCAATCAACGCGATCTTATCGTCGCCTGTATGCCTATGCGTTCTCGGGTAAATCCATCCAGAATTGCCAGAACTGCTGGCTTTTTTGGGCTGAAAAGGCTGGTTTTAGGCGGAAATGTCAAATTAGACCCGGAAATCGCCCGCTCATCTGTTGAGTTTCTGGATCTAAGTTATCCCAGAACATTGGCTCGTGAACTGGAAAAAATTCGTAAAACCGAGGGCTTTCGCTTGGTCGGTTTGGAGCAAACGACTCAATCCCAGTCCATTTTTGACTACCAGTTTGATCAGAAAACGGTGTTAGTTATCGGAAATGAACGAACTGGGATCAGTCAGGAAGTGCTCGATATGCTGGATGAAGTAGTGGAGATTCCGGTTTACGGTCAGCCAGCCAGTTTAAACGCGGCAAGTTCTGCGATGATTGGGATTTACGAGTATTGCCGTCAATTCCCTTAAACTGTGTTTTGGGTCAGGCACCAAGTTTTGATCCGAGGTTCTTTTGGACTCGGTTCGAGGTTTCCACTAATATGTAGGTCCTCTCCTTCTTCACCCTCGTCAGCAGGAAATTCTCCAATGGAGAATACTCGAATAGGTCCATTTCTGATTTTTGAGAATTTGGGACGTGGTCGTCGCAACCGCGTTCATCGGGCCGTGCACGAAGAGACAAAACGTGAAGTCGCGATCAAATTCATTTCAATTCCACCCGATGTTGACCGTCAGGTAGCCATTGAAAAAATTCATCGTGAAGCTGAGATTCTCAAGAAGTTGAAGCATCCCGGCTTGGTCCAGGTATTCGGGGCGGGTGCGGAGAAGGACAAGATTTTTTTCGCGTATGAGCTTGTCAAAGGAGAAGCGTTGGGGGAATTCCTGGCGCGCCGCGGCAGGCTGGCCACGGATCAAGCAGTTGACTTTGCCAAACAGATCGCCGCAGTGTTGGAGTACATTCACCAGCACGAGATCATCCACGGCAAGCTGACGCCGGACAAAATTGTGCTTGATGCGGACTACCAACTCAAAGTCGCCGACCTGCGTCTGAACCGTTCCAAACGTCGGCGTTGGGACAGTGCTCGCAAACACACATTAGAAACGGCTGCCTACCTGGCCCCCGAACTCTTTACCGGCCAGGGTCCAACGGTGAAAACGGATTTCTATTCACTGGGTGTCATTCTGTACGAGATGTTGACGGGCCAAATGCCTTTTGAACCACAAAACATGGCTCGATTGGCCAAACAAAAGATGACCCAGCAACCGCCGCCAGTTTCCGAGACCCTGTTGGATTGTCCTTTCTGGCTGGACAAAGTGGTTTCCCAATTGATGCAGCCGCAACCCAAACTGAGAACTCACAGCGCCAAAGCAGTCACTCTGGCCTTGGACCAACTGCAAAAAATCGATCAAACCAAACAGTCGGCAGCCGAGCAGGTTACCGCCGGCTTTACGGCACTCAATGCCGGTCTGGATAAGAGTGAAGCAAGAAGAGCTCTGGGTCAGAAGATAAAAAAGAAAAAGAAGAATGACGGGATGCCTTTCTACAAGGGTACCGCGTTCCTGGTTGTCGCATTAATGGTACTGTTCACCATTTTTGCCTTCACTATGATTCCGCCGTCCAACCAAAAACTCATGGGGCGTGCCAAAGCGCTTATGGAGTCTGATTCTCCCGGCGATTGGTTTCGAGCTCGTGCCAATTTTGAAAAGGTCATGGAACGCACCAGCGATCAGGAACTTGCGGTGGAAGCTGAAAAGTTGTTTTTCGTTTCCAAACGCCGAACCCTGGTCAACCGAATGAAGCGAGGTTTGGTGGGGCTGGAGAACCATTCAGTCAGACGGTTTCATGATGGGTTTACCAAGGAACGTCACAAGAAATTCCCTGAAGCCCTGGAAGTCTATGAGTTGTTGTTGGTTGACCTGGATGCTGAAGGCAAAAATCGACACGTTTACGAAGAAACCGCCGAACGTGTCGCCAACATCAAGTCCTATTTGGAATCCGAAAAGATTCGTATAGACGATCTACGCAGTCGATTCTCAGAAGATATGGCGCAAGCCGAAAAATTCGCCGCGAATGGAGATGACGATCTGGTCGAGGGAATTTTCAGCAAGTGGCATGAGCGATTTCAAAACGAAGATCGATTGTCGCTTCCTGACGAGTTTCGAATTCTGGAAGAGAAGATGGGCATCGAATTCAAACAGCCGGTCGATAATCAGGACGATAGCCAGAACGATAGTCAGGACGATTAGAATCTGCAGACGGATACCGATCCAAAATTAATCGGTATGGCCCACAATCTCATCGGTAATCGAATCTGCAAAAAGCAATCCGCTTTCGGTCATGGAGAGTCGCTGCTCAACCAGTCGCAGTAATCCTTGCTCCAGATAATTTTCACAAACTTCCCAGTTCAAGTCTGAAGGCGAGCATCCAGTTTGCGATTCGATCATCCGCAAGTCAGCGCCCTGTGTTTGTCTTAACCCGAAGACCAGCAAGTCGATTGCGATTTGCCGTGAAGACAACTCTTCGAATTCGCGCGCGGGAATGCCTTGCGTTTCCAAACTGGCCAGGTAGCGTGAGAGGCTGGGATGATTGGTCATGCGGCAATTGCCGACAAACGAAGCGGCCCCCGGTCCGAAGGCCAGGTAGCGACTGCCATTCCAGTAGGACTGGTTGTGGCGACACCGCTGCCCGGTTCGAGCGAAACTGGAGATTTCGTATTGCTCGAATTGTTGATTGGCAAGTTCTTCTCTGGTGCACTGATAGAGTTGTGCCGACAGCTCGTTGCTGACCTTGGCCGACTGAGCTTGATCGATTTGGAATAAACGAGTGCCTTTTTCGATCGTTAATTCGTAAGTGGAAATATGATCAATTTCCAATTTTCCTGCGGCCTCTAGCTCCGATGTCCAGCTTGCAACAGTATCAACTCGTTCACCGAAAATCAGGTCCAGCGAAATACTGGCCACGTTTTTTCGAGCCAGTTCGACAGACTGCAAAACACTGTCGACGGAATGTTGTCGATCGAGCCGCTGGAGCTTCTGGTCGATCAACGATTGGGCCCCGATGCTGAGTCGATTGACGCCGGAATTCACGAGAGTGTCGAGCAGTTCTTGATGCACATCGTTCGGATTCACCTCGCAAGTAAACTCTGCATCATCAGCAAGTGTGAATCGATCGAGCACGATTGTCAGCAAACGCTCGAGTTGATTGGCGGGCAGGTGAGAGGGAGTGCCGCCACCCAGAAATACGGTTTGGACTGTTCGCGGCTCCTGCAATGCAATCTCCATCTGCAGGGCATCCAGATATTGATCGATCAGGTAGTCGCGGTCGGCCACCAGGGCAAAGTTGCAATAGTGACAACGATGCCGGCAAAAAGGAACATGCACGTAGACACTGGATGGCTCTGGATAATTCACAGCCAGACTTTCAAGCGTCCATCGAGTCGACCGGGTAACTTCGAGTCCACATATTTCTGGACCTGGCGATCGTTATAACGAGTGCTCAGGTGCCCACAAATGATCAGCTCGTTTTCAAATTTATCCTGACGAGCAACATAGTCATCCAGATGCATGTGACCGTTTTTGTGAATCAATTCCGGTCGGTGCCCGGGCGCCACAAACGTCAATTCGCTGATCAGGATCTTCGCCTGATAGGCTTCGGGGTTTTGATCGAGTCCTCGCGGAGCCGTATCACCCATGTAAGCCAGGATAGGAATCCGGGTCTCGGCAGAAACTTCTTTACCACTCATGCGAATGTCACGAATCTGATCGCCGCTGAGGTTGGCATATTCAGGTTTCAGCTTTTTGCGAATCTCCCATACGATATAACAGACGCTGGGAATCGTATGATCGGTCTTGCCCACGGTCACCAGCAACTCGCGCGAGTGTTCGATTTCGTCGCCCGGCACCACGCCAATCAATTCGCAAGGCAAGCGGCCTCGATCAAGGTGAGTGAAGCTGGCGAGCATCTTGCGAACCGGGTCGACGGCATTCTGTGGCAAGTAAACGATCGGCGGATCCATTTTCATCATTCGCCGCCGAGCCACATATACCGGCAATGCCGCAATATGATCCAGGTGCGTATGCGAGATGTACCAGACGGGCGTGCCCATGAAATCCCAGGGCTGGGCTCCCAAATCGAAGCCCATTCTCAATTGAGCCACTCGCCAGTAAGTCTGAACCGCCGCGCGCGAATAACCTTCGACGGTTAAATCGTTGAATTTGATCGATTTATAAGGGACATTGTTAGGCATGTTCACAAATTAACTGTTGGCGGCAAGTTAAACAACGACCGAAGGCCGTTAACTGGGCCGCCTGAAACCGGGCTAGTTCCCGGTGTTCTGTTTTGGGGATCAAAAATGCATGAAAAAGACTGGCAGTTTATCAACACTGCCGTGGCAGCACTGATCATGGTTGTGCTGGTTGCCGGTAGTTCGATCAGCAACGAACCTGCTCCAGAGGACCCGCAATCGGCAGACAAAGTTCGCGAAACGCAGCCCAATGTTGTATTCATTATCTCAGACGATGCCGGGTATGGGGACTTTGGATTCCATGGCTCAACCGAAATTCCCACACCGCACCTGGACCGCTTGGCGGATTCGGGAATCCAGTTTACTCAAGGATACGTATCGGCTTCGGTTTGTAGTCCTTCGCGAGCAGGTTTGATGACGGGGAGGTGTCAGCAGCGGTTTGGCCATGAGATGAATATTCCCGCTCGCTGGAGCGAGGAAAACGGTCTGCCACTGGACGAAACGACTTGGGCAGAATTAATGCAGGACGCTGGTTACCGCACGGTGGCACTGGGCAAATGGCATTTGGGATATGCCGAGAAATTTCAGCCATTGCAACGGGGCTTCGACGAATTCTACGGTTTCCTGCAAGGTGCTCGCAGTTTCTGGCCGCTGGAAAAGCCAACTCGCATGAATCATTTGCGCCGTGATGATGAAGTTCTGGACGAAGCGGGCTTGTTTGATTACATGACGGACGAGTTGGGCGAGCGTACGGCTCGATTCATCGAACAAAACAGTGACGCGCCGTTTTTTGTGTACCTCAGTTTCAACGCCGTTCATACGCCGATGCACGCGCTGGAATCAGATCTGGAAGGAGTGGATGCCGATTTGCCGGACAAGCGTCGCAAGTTGATTGCCATGACCAAGGCACTTGATCGCAACGTTGGCCTGGTGCTGGATACAATCGAGAAAGCGGGCGTCAGCGACAACACGATCGTCATTTTTGCCAACGATAATGGCGGAGCCACCAACAACGATTCTCAAAACGGTGTTTTGCGAGGAACCAAGGGCACGCCTTTCGAAGGTGGAATCCGAGTGCCCTACTTGATGCGTTGGCCAGAGAAAATTGAAGCGGGGCAAAGATATGATTACCCCGTCAGTACACTGGATTTAGTTCCGACTTGTCTGGCCGCTTGTGAACACCAACCGCAACAGGAGCTTGATCTGGATGGAGTCAATTTACTGCCATACCTCACTGGCGAAAGCTCGGGTCGGCCCCATGAAACCTTGTTTTGGCGTCGAGGAGACAACTGGGCGGTGCGAGATGGCGATTTGAAATTGTTATCCTACAAACAATCGTCACCGATGTTGTTTGATCTGTCGGCTGATCAGTCTGAACAGAATGATCTCGCTGATTCTCGCCGGGATGAAGTGCAAAGGCTGACAGGGTTGTATGAATCCTGGAGCAGTGAAATGATTCCGCCGAAATGGAATTCTCGCTCAAATCGCAAATCTTCCCCCAACAAAAAGAAATAGGGTTTGTCGGGTCTGTTTGGCGGAGTGACAAAGCGCATAAAAAAAGCCGGCGGGGAGCCGGCTCTGTTTTTGGTTTCCGGGGGGACTAGTCCAGGAATCCAACCAATTCTTGTGATCGACTGGGTTGTTGCAGTTTGCGAACAGCCTTGGCTTCGATTTGTCGAATACGTTCACGAGTCACTTTGAAAATGTGACCGACTTCTTCCAGCGTATAGCTGTAACCGTCGCCCAAACCATATCGCAGTTTGATAATCTCGCGTTCACGATAGCTCAAAGTCTTGAGTACCTTGTCGATGCGACCTCGCAACATTTCCTGTGCCGCTCCGATGGACGGATTTTCGGCTTCGCCATCGGGAAGCAGATCACCGAACTGGCTGTCCTCGCTGTTACCCACTGGTCGATCAAGACTGATTGGGTAGCGGCTCATGGCCAGAACTCGACGCGCCTCTTCGATGGTGGTCTCGGCTCGCTCGGCTACTTCCTCGAGCGTCGGTTCGCGTCCCAGTTCCTGCAGCAAGCGGCGTGAGACTGTGCGAACTCGCGACATGGTCTCAACCATATGAACAGGAATACGAATGGTCCGGCTCTGGTCAGCGACTGCTCGCGTGATCGCCTGTCGAATCCACCAGGTAGCGTAAGTACAGAACTTGAAACCACGACGGTATTCAAATTTGTCGACCGCTCGCATCAAGCCGGCGTTACCTTCCTGGATCAGATCGAGGAAGCTCAAGCCACGGTTGCGATATTTTTTGGCAATCGAGACGACCAGTCGCAAGTTACCTTCAGAAAGCTCACGTTTGGCCTGCTGGTACTTGGAGTAAATCTGTCTCAGATAGTTGACGCGATTTCTCAGGCTGGTGGGAGATTCCTGGCAGTTAAACAGGATTGTGGCCAGCTCTTTTTTCAACTCATCCACATTTTCGGTGGGTTTTTTGAGTTTCGATTGGCGACGAATCATGGCTGTGAGTTCATCGACTCGCCTGCTGAACTTTTCGATTACGCCAATCAGCGTTTCGATGCGTTGTGTCCGCAGCCCAAGTTCTTCCACCAGTCGAACGGCACGTCGTCGTCGACGGGAAAGCCGAGTCCACGCGTCCTGGCGTTTCTTTTGAGACTGTTTTTTGCCGGTCGCCAACAGGAAGTCCTGCCGATTCATCCGCAGCAAGTTAGTCACGGTTCTCAGGTTGTGCGGGATTCGTCCCAGAATCTGTTCTTTTTCCAACCGGTCAGTCACCGACACCTGAACCGTACGGTCAAATGGCAGTTCACCATCGTAAACTCGTTTGAGGATACGAAATGCGGTTTGGATTACGTAGTCACATTCCAGAAGCTTGGTTCGAAATTGGCGGCGAGTCTCTTCGATGGTTTTGGCAAGCGTAATTTCTTCCTGCCGAGTCAATAAAGGAATCTCTCCCATTTGAGTCAGGTACATACGAACCGGATCATCTGACCAGGTTTCGTTTTCATCCATACCAGCCAGCAATTCAGATGACTTTTCTGCATCGGCATCTCGTGCGGCGCTGGCATTGGCATTGGCAATCGAGTGAACTTCTTCGTCCACATCGACCTGATCAAAGGGTTGATTCCCTAATCGAGTTCTCGTTGAATCATCTTCAAGCTCTTCGAGGATCGGATTATACAACTCTGCGTTCTCCTTGCGTAATTTACGGCCACACCAACGGTGCAACCGGTATATTTTCAATTTGCCCGTTCACGATTGCGAGTCTGAGCACAACTAGAACTTACCACCCCAATTTGGTTGTTAAGCCATAACAGAAAAATTGGAAAAAGATTCCTGTTAGCGAAAGGCTACTAGCAAATGGTTCCTGGAAAATGATTCTGGTGAAAGCGTGTAATGGCCGAACGAAAAACCAGACCAATCGTTTTCTGCCAGCGCCGGTTTCAGCGCCAGTTTTCCGTTTCGTGCCAGTTTCCGTTCTGTGTTAAGTGTCAGTGCGCGATCGTTATCCTGGCGACTCCAGTTAGGGCGACAGGTGTTGCAGCGAGTCGAAAATTTTGTCGAGTCACCACGAGTCCGTCTGTTGAGTCACCGCTGATAAATAAATTGGGCTCCCAAAGCAAAAATGTTGTTAGCTGCATGCAACATCGTTGACTCCATGGACCAAACCACCTTGCTTGACCAATTGAATTCAAAATGAAGCTCGCATGTCGATGATCGTTGAGCTGAACCTCTCGACAGTATTCCAAAAAATGAAATCAAGTTTTAAGTGTTCAGGACAATCACGGTCGCTTGTGGACCATATATGGTTTCAATGGAAACCTGCTCCGTGATCATGCGGCACCCGGCATAGAAAAAAAGCCGAAATCGACTTGGAAGGGGGGAACGGTGACCAGCGGTGAACTAATTGTATACAGTGGGAAATCATGGTCTAGGCTCAAAATTGTGCGACCTGCAAAACTGCTTTTAAACAGTCAAAAAGCCATTCAGCGGTCGGTCCAACATTCGAACAGGGGACCAAGTTCTCTTACCGTCAAAACTTCACCAATTCATGACAACTTTCGATCGGGAAATTCCAATTTCCCCTAATCAAGGCTACAATTCTTACTAAATCCCAAGGATTTGAGCCGCATATTGACTGGCAGTTTGATTTTTGGACATTTGTACCTCAAGCGAACCGAAGGCGACCAAGTCTCGTAACCGATAGTAGGTGCTAATTTTTACCCCAACTCGCTCCCAATGTCGCAACTGAAAAAATGAGTCAAAAATACCTACTCGATTGCGAACACTGCGATGGAAAAATCAAGGTGGAGCCAAAGAACGCCGGTAACCTTTGTGTGTGTCGAAATTGTCGCCAATCCACCATGGCACCCACACTGAGAGGGATTAAGGCGCTTCCTTCCGCCACGCCGACTCACCAGTCCCAGGATTCTCACCAACCGGAAAAAAAGGTTGCGCCCGGTGCGAAGACTACAATGACCAGTCGCTGGTTATTTCTGGTCGGATTTGTCATGTTGCTGGCATGTGGCATCGCTGCTGGCACTTTGTTTTTTAAAGCCAGTCAACTGGACACCAATTTGCCTGAATACACACTCTCCAAACGCGATCAAGCTCGGTTGGACAATATGTCCTTCACGGAATTGATTCAGGTCTGGGAAGTGATGCGGAACGTTGAGATGGATGAATGGCAAGAGCACCCAGGCCTAACCAATCGCCGTACGGCCCAGAATCAAAAACTGGCTGGCGGAATTTGTGCCGGAGTGGCTGGGCTGGGGCTGTTGCTGATGATCGGTTCCCAGTTTTTGCGGAATAGAGCCGGTCCCTGATCAGCTCCAATGCTTCCGTGATTAGATTCAACTGACTGGGATAACTGGAGCTGGGCAGAGGGCCCAGCCAGTATCTTTCCCCGGCCTGCTGTTTTCTCTGCTGTTTCTCAGCGCTTTTGCAACACGAACACAAGATCTTCGGCTTCCTCGTCAAACGGAACCGGTTGCTCCAGATCGAAGTGGAAATCAAAAGTTGCCAGGATATCGAATTCGGGTACTCGCTCCAAAAGTTTCTCGAAATCCTGTTTGGTGTACATTTGAAAATTGATCAAGTCTTTGACAGTTTTTTGATCTGTGGGTGTGTAAACATCAAATTGTAACTGGTACTTTTCCAGCCGCCGATTCCAGTCACGATCTGCCAGTTGCATGGATGTGTTGACTGTCAGGTGCCCTCTGGTTGCTGACCAACGTTCACTTTCGGTCGGTTCAACTTGAGTGGGGCTCAAATGAAAACCCAGTAAATAAATTCCGCCGGGACGAAGAGCTCGACTCATGCACTGCAGGTGTTCTTCGGCTCGTTGCAATCCGATGATGTGCCGAAAACTGCTGACCAGGTTAAAGGCCGCATCCACGGGCGCCGACAATTTAAAGTCACACATGTCGCCGACAGTTGTGGAGGCTGGCAAGCCATGTTTTTCAAGTCGTTGATTGCAATACTGGATTGCTGCCGGGTTAAGATCGTTGCCGGCGACCTTGAATCCTGATTTGCCCAGGCGAAACAGCAAACGTCCGGTTCCACAGGCTGGCTCAAACACAGACTGGACCTTGCCACTGGCAAAGGTTTGGAAGCTCTCTGTCAAAAAGTCAAATTCGGCCTTCCAGTCCGATCCGTAAACCAGATCATACCATTTTGGATGGTCGTAAATCGAAGGAAGTCTTTCACCTGTCAACTTGATTCTCAGTGATGTTAGACTGGATAGGCAATCAGGGAGATTACTTGTGCGAGCCGCCAAAGCAAATAAAAATGTAACAGCTTTTTGGTTTGCTGGTGAGTCGGCTACAGCGCGCGGCCCAGATTAATTTAGTAAATTCGAAATCAGGATCCCAGACGAACATCATATGACCAATTCTTCTACCAATGTCCGCCCCGCGCTGGAACGCGCACTTGAGCAAGGCGATGGAATTCTTCGATTAACGCCAACCTGGGTGCCTCGAAATTTTTTGCATCCTGGAAAGCGAATCCGCCTGCACCCGGATGACTACTATGCTCTAGGTGCTGAGCGGGGCGGGATTGACGAACGTTGGTTCGCCAGTACGACCGAGGCCATGAATGACAATCGACAGTGGCACGAAGGTTTGAGTTTCTGCAAATCCGGCGAGGAGACGTTTCTGTTGCGTGATGCCGTTGCAGAAATGCCGCAAGTGCTGATCGGCGAGCCGATGTGGAAAGAG
>CAZOXC010000015.1:0-15410 GCA_964583205.1 uncultured Pirellulaceae bacterium
ACACATAGTCAATTAAGGGAACTGGAGCCGGCCCAACATAAGAGCAGGATCGCATGGCACTGCTGGCTCGGTCATGACCTGACTCGGTCAATGCGTAGTTATAGTCATTCAGTACCGCAGCGCCCTGGTGCACAAGAATCTGCCGTTCACGCAAACTCGAAAGCGCTGACTCCAATGCCTGAAAGGGCAAGCACAACTGATCGGCGATGACTCGTCCACTCAAGGTTCCGGTCACCATCAGTTTTTTGCAAATCAAAGATTCAATCAATGAAATTGGCAACCCGGTTTCCTGGAGTGTAAGGGGCTCTGCCGGTGAAAATGTCTCGTCAGCCAGGATATGAGCCAGCAGGTCATTTTGTGCCGAATTGGTTTGAGTTGCTGTCAACGTTCTGCCTCGATTGCCAAATAATTTGTTTCGTGCCAGAAAGCGTAGGTTATGTTTCACCAAAGAAAGTTGGCAGTATTGATCACAACGATTAGATCAATTGCTCAGCCAGCTATATTGTGGGCGTGTAAATCATGGAAATTCAGAACCATACATGCTTATTTCAATGCTAGATACTTGTGGTGCTTTCGGTAGAGAGCACGCAGTAAAACCATATTGATTCCCGGAAATTTCTGTGTCCCAGAATCCATCACAACCTTACGGTTCGTCGAATATTGAAGCAAACAGATTCAATGCGCAAGGACTCAATGCGCCCGGGCCTGCATCACATGGGCTTGATGGATACTCCGCAAGACCGAGCAGTAAATCTGTTTGGTATTTGTCAGGGCAGACTGCCGAGGCCGGCGAAATTCGGCGGTACGAAATCACTTCGACGCCTTTTATTATCGGTCGACGCTCGGGTATTAACCTGGTTCTGCAATCGGGAAGTGTCTCCAAAGATCATGCCGAGATAACCATCGCTGATGGTAACTTGATGATTCGAGACTTGAACAGCACCAACGGAACCTATGTCAATGGATCTCGAATCGAAGATAACACGATTCTGGATGAAGGAGATTTGTTGCAGTTCGCCAGTCTGGTTTTCAGATTAAGCCGAGACAGTCACGCGACCGAGAGTCAAACTCAACACAACGATGCCTGTGATCGAGCTTTAGTGATGATGCAGTTTGATCGACTGATCAGTGATAACGGTATCATTCCCTACTTCCAACCGATCGTTGATATCAACACTCTGGAAGTACTGGGGTACGAAGTTCTAGGCCGCAGCCATTTATTCGGATTGAAGACACCTTCAGAAATGTTTCAGGCGGCATCCAGGCTGAGCCTGGAAACCGAATTGAGTGTCATGATGCGTGAAAAAGGCATCCAGCAGGCTAACTTCTTTCCCAACAATCAAAACATTTTCGTCAATACGCATCCGTCGGAATTATCCAAGAACTCGCAATTGATCGAATCGTTGTCGCGGATGCGGGAAATTTGTCCAAGCCACAAAATTACGCTTGAGATTCACGAAGCCGCGATAACCAATCCGGCTCAAATCATTAATCTCAAGGCCATTTTGAAGGACTTGAATATTCAACTGGCGTTCGATGACTTCGGCGTGGGACGCGCCCGACTGGTCGAACTCAGTGAAGTACGCCCAGACTATGTCAAATTCGACATGAGACTGACACAGGACATTCACCGAGCCACGGCAAAACGGCAGGAAGTTGTCGCGCTGATTATCAAAATGGTCAATGACCTGGGTATTGTTTCACTTGCCGAGGGCGTGGAAAACCAACCCTCGCATGACATCCTCAAGCAGATGAATGTCAAAACCGCACAAGGATTCCTGTATGGACATCCTTTGCCGATTACCAAATACGTACCGGACGCCGAAGTCGAATAGACTCCGGGCGGACTTTCTCCAATTAGTTCTCGCGCAACATCTTACGAATACCGGGTATCGCTCTGGGAACCTGATGCGGCCGGCTGTTGATGATGCCGGAAAACGATCGAGTCGTCGCTCGAGCTTTCTCCAGGTAACTTGATTCGGAGGTTACTTCATACAAATTCATCAAATTGCCTACCGACACCGTGTTCCCTGAAGGCATAGCGCTGTCGCGATATTCTTTGGCTCGAGCAATCAGCTTTTCATGGTCCTGGGAAGTAAAGAAGTAGCCGCCCTCTCTGTCGTCCCAAAACAACTCATCTTGCTTGGCCTGCAATTCAACTGCCCGATCGAGCCACAGTTGGTTCTCGGTCGCCTGATGGAGCGCAATAAAGCCGTCGATCAGAAAAGCATAGTCATCCAGATAGGCATTCAATTTGGCTTCACCTCGCGTGTAAGTCCTGAGCAATCGCTGATCTTCATTTCTCAGATTCTGCCAGATGAATTCAGCAGCTCGACCGGCAGCCTCTGTGTACTTCGCTTCATCAAGGATTCTGCCAGTGTCGGCCATCCCTCGGATCATCAATCCGTTCCAGGAAACAAGCATCTTGTCATCGGTCACTGGCCGGATCCGTTTATCGCGACTGGCCAGCAGGCGGGCATTGATCTCGCTCAACTTCTGCTCGAATTCTTCGAGAGTCTGTCCCGCCTTGCGAGCGGTCATCGATAATTTTTCTTTAAACTGCAGAGCGTAATATTCGTCCTCAAAATTCGGTTCCGCATTCAATGAATAAATCCCAGCCACGAACTCATACTGGTCTTCATCGAGTACTTCCTTAAGCTCATCCAGTTCCCAGCGATAGAATTTCCCTTCTTCACCTTCACTGTCAGCATCCAGCGCGGCATAAAACCCTCCACTCTCGTCAACCATTTCTCGCAAAACAAAGTCACAAATGCCTCGCGCTATCTGGCGATACAACTGGTCGTCAAAAACCTGCGAGGCTTCTGCGTAAACACTGGCAAGCTGGCCGTTGTCGTAGAGCATTTTTTCGAAATGGGGAATTCGCCAATAACGATCGACGCTGTACCGATGAAAGCCACCGCCAACATGATCCCAGATGCCACCTATCGTCATTCGATCGAGTGAGGTTTTGAGTATAGCACTGGACTCTTCATCGTCGGGATTTTGTGTCAATTGGTCGACCAGCAAAACCAGCTTGGGAGTTTCCGGAAACTTGGGCGCAAACCCTGATTGGCTGAAACCGAACCCGCCAAACACAGGATCAAACCGTTGCTGAATTCCTTTGAGTGAATTGGGAACACTGCTGGCTACAACATCGTCACCAACATCACCGGCAGCCCTCTCCAATGCGCCGACCGTCATTCTCGTCACTCGCCGGGCATCGGACTCAATTGTTTCAGGCTGCTCTTTCCAGATCCGTTTGACATTTCTTAACACACTCATAAAACCAGTTCGGCTACCTCGGTCGCCATCACGAGCCGGCATGTAAGTGGTTCCAAAAAACGGCTTGGCTTCAGGCGTCAAAAACATTGACAAGGGCCAGCCAAGATTGCCACGAGTTTGTTTGAGAACCTGATAGGACTCCAACGAAGTCATATAAATAGAATCCAGGTCCGGGCGTTCTTCACGATCAACTTTGATGCACACAAAATGTTCATTCATCATCTTCGCGATTTCTTCGTCCTTGAACGACTCGTCTTCCATCACATGGCACCAATGGCAACTGGAATAACCAATGGAAAGAAAGATGGGCTTGTTTTCATCGCGAGCCAACTGCAGCGATTCCTCGTTCCAGGGATACCAGTTAACCGGGTTATGTGCATGAGCCAACAAGTAAGGGCTGGTTTCATCAGCAAGTGCGTTGGTGTGTTTCGGCTCCTGCTGCTCATCGCCTTCTTGACGGTCCTGTCCCCGACATTGCTCGGGAAACCCCAGCAAAACAGTCGCCAGGAGTAAACAGGAAACCGAAGCCGTCCAATTTAATTTGCCGGTCATAATGCTCTCGCAAAACCAATGTCAAGAAAATGAGTATCTGAAAACTTGAAGTGTGAATCGCGTTCAAGCATGATCGAAATACGCGACCGTCCTCCTCAACCAACATAACAAAATTGCCATCCAGTCGCACCCGATTCTTGAATCCACTGCGGAGCAAACTGGTCCTGAATGCGATTTTTGAAACACTTTTTCGGAGTATTCATGTTCAACCCAAGTCGTTCATTCCTGAGCATTCTTTGCACCCTGTTGCTGGTCGGGCAACTGGGCTCAACTCTCGCCGCCCAGACTTTGATTCCGGCACCCGACCGGAAAGAGGGTGAAGGGCTGGGCCCTTTCAAAACGCTGTTGATCAAGGACGCCATGGTTATCAACGGTACCGGCGCGCCGGCCTACGGACCGACCAATATTCTGATCAAAAACAACCGCATCGAAAGAATCGGCGGACCCGTCCCCAAAGAGGTCGACCATGTTGTCGATGCCGAAGGGATGTATGTCCTGCCAGGCTTCATCGACATGCATGCGCATCTCGGCGCACCGACGAAAGCTCCGGAATCCGAATACGTCTTCAAACTCTGGATGGCGCATGGCATCACGACTGTTCGAGGTGTGCCGTTGGGTCCCAATGATTTCGTTCTTAAAGAACAGGAACGAAGCGAAGACAACGAAATTGTTGCTCCCCGAATCATCAACTTCCAGCGGCCGCCGGCAAAACTGCGAACTCCCAATGAAGCTCGCAAGTGGGTTCAGGAAGCTCCGCTGAAAGGAATTCAAGGACTGAAACTGGGCGCCTACCGACCTGAGATCATGGAAGCCCTGCTAACCGAATCCAAGCGACAAAAGTTTGGTTCGACGGCACACCTGGCTCAAACCGGCGTCGCCCAGATGAATGCCATCGATGCTGCCCGACTGGGACTCGATACCGTAACTCATTTCTACGGACACTTCGAAGCGCTGATGAAGGATCACGTGATCCAACCCTGGCCCGCCGACCAGAATTATTTCGACGAGCAATTCAGATTCGGACAGGTGGCGCGGATGTGGAACAAAATCCATCCTCCCGGCAGTGATGAATGGAATGCCTATTTGAAAGAACACCTGGAATTGGGAACCGTGTTTGATCCGACCTTGACGATCTACTCGGCCGGCCGAGATGTGATGCGGGCACGCACGGCTGAATGGCACGAAAAGTACACCGACCCCTCCCTCTGGCTGTACTTCCAACCGAGCCGCAAAACGCACGGCTCGTATTGGTTCAACTGGACAACCGCAGACGAGATCGCCTGGAAGAATTTCTACCAGGTCTGGTTTCAACTGATCAATGACTACAAAAAAATGGGAGGCCGGATTACAACCGGTGCCGACTCGGGCTTTATCTACGACACTTACGGTTTCGGATACATCGAGGAACTGGAACTGCTTCAGGAAGCCGGTTTCCACCCCCTGGAAGTCATCCAGTGTGCTACCTACAACTCCGCTCTGACCCTGCACGAACCCAGCGGTAAACCCATTCAGTTTGGAGAAATCCGTGAAGGACTGCTGGCCGATTTGGTGATCGTTCCAGAAAACCCACTCGCAAATTTCAAAGTCCTGTTTGGGACCGGTGCCGTGAAACTGGACGAATCAACGGGCGAACCAACCAGAATTGGCGGCATCCGCTGGACAATCAAGGACGGAATCGTCTACGACGCCAAGCAACTACTGGCGGATGTCGCCGAAATGGTTGCTAACAAAAAAGGAACTGGCAAACCTGCTGACGACTCTTCCAAGTCCGACGAATCCGATCCGGACGAAGACTCCTCAGATGAAGGCGAAGACGATCAGGTAAACGATCAAACCAACAGAACTCAGATCCCCGTCCAACTAAATAAATTTCGTCATTACGATATTCAAAATCGTCGCCAGTGATGCACCCCAAATCAACGGATAACACCAGCTAAAACGATTGCGCTTGAACCGAGCCGTACAGAGCTGACATTTGTGATACGAAAACACCATTCGCCGATAGAATGGTTTGAATCGAACCATCTCACTGAACTTGACATCAGAAGACCTGCAACGGGGACAACAAACGCCCGTTACGGGGTTCGGGTAGGTCTTTTTGGGAACAAAACTTCCATCCTTGGTGATCATCTCGTGCTCCGAAGTTCATAGTAGATACTCAACTGCAATTCGGATTCTTGGGCGTCCCAAGTAGCACTTAGCCAAGATTGACTGCATCAACCCGCGCAACCAATACCGGTTCGCTAGCACATTCCGCTGAAGCCAATGATTATTCCAATCATTCTACAATCGCATGAAGAACTCACGCTTCTGTTGCGTGTGATAAGTCACTTAATCTTCGTTTCTGGCCCAGACCATACAGTAAAAGACCCAACAACAACGCCAAGCCGATTTGCATGCTGACAACAATCAGAATGTTGGAAAACAGGAGTGGTGCCGCCAATCCGGAAACCAGCACCACTGCGATTGCCCAAACCGACCAGCTCGCGCGATATCGGTTTTGGGGCATTGGCTGGTCAGAGTCTCTCGTCGATGCAGCCGATTTTTTGATATTCCCCAGCAACACCAGGATCGCCGGGATCGCCAACACGTAATAGTGGGACCAAACCAGCGAGGAACTCATCAAGTACGCCAACAATCCAGCGACACACCAGATCCGGAGCGGTTCAGCACTGGATTCAGAAGTTGAGTTGAGTGTTCCCGATGAACCAATCCGCATTCGATGAACCAACAGCAGGCTCAACCAAATGCAGCCCGCGATCACTAACGAAACCAGTTTGGAATTAACGGTCAACAAAGCCAACAAGCTATAGTTGCCTTTGCTAACTGGGAACAATTCACGAGTCGCTTCCGAGACATATTGAAACCAGGGCACCCAGCCATCCGAATTGGGAAAGTAGCCGAATGCTGTGCCCACAGCAGCCCCTGCCAGAAAATACCCGATCGCCTTGAACTTGCGTTCCAGAACCAAACCGGTCAGCAGGAACACGGGCACGAATACAAAATTCAATTTAAACAAAACTCCAAGTGCCAAAATAGCACCGGCTGCGAAGTAAGATCTCTTGTCGAATCGAATCAGCCAGATGGCGCCCGCGATCATCAACACCTGAAGCCGATTGACGTTTGCCACCAGCACATCAACTTGAAATGGCCTGAATAGCACGAATGACAACGCGATCACGGCCACGATCGGCCACAGCCCTAACCCCACTTCTCGTCCAATCAGCCAGACACCGCATGCAAAGGCCAACGTGCTCAGAATTTGAAAGATCAAGTAGTCACGATCAAAGTTTCCGGTTTGAAAACGACCCAGGGCTGTGTAAAGAAAGGGGGATCCGGTTGGGTTGACCTTGTCGGGATACAGCCGGGCATTGTCTCTGAGCAGCGCCTTCATTCGTTCCGAGTTCTGCTGCGAGGCTTGATCGGTGGCGCGATGATAGAGTCTTTGAAAATTCGACTGATCGTAAACGTCCGCGTAATTGTAATCACCCTTGCCAGGTCTGCCAGGAATTATTCCCTGGCTTCTGGTGGCCTGGGGGATCGCCCAAAAATGGAGGAAGTCGATGCCGGCCATCGCTTCTTCCGGTTGGCTTTTCTCGGTGACAGTTTCAGGTTGCTGCAATTCTGAAATCGAGTCATCTCGCGAGTCCGGTAGTTGGGCTGAAACACCACAGCCGAATGCGAACGAAAAGCACAGGCATGCCATTGTTTGCAACGAAATGTGTCGAATCCGATTCATAGCCTTGACCGATTAACCGAGCAGGTTGGTATTTGGCGATTCAATTTCGCCATTGATCAGATCTCCAGGGCGAACATTTTTTGTTAAACTGTTTCCAGCATTTATCGTCATGCAGAGGAAACCTATGCAACCTATCAATTTGAACTCGCTGGAAAACTTCAATCCAGTTCCGGGTTACAACGCAAAACTCATTCACGGCGACACGATGACCGTCGCTCACTGGAAAATCGAAAAAGACCATGAGTTGCCCGTACATTCGCATCCGCACGAACAAATTGTAAACGTGATGGCGGGCGAGTTCGAACTGGTTCTGGACGGCACACCCCATCGTTTACAGGCCGGTCAAGTATTGGTTATTCCAGGCGACGTGCCACATTCGGGCAGGGCCATCACCGACTGTGAACTCATCGATGTCTGGCATCCTTGTCGCGACGACTATCGCTGATTCTATTTTTTGTTTTTGCCGGACTCATACAGACTGGGCTCACTGGCTTGTCGATCGTCTGTCGTGCGTTCCAAAACCTGCACAGTCACTTCATCGATCATTGCCTGACCCAATCCAGCCAAGGCAAACGTAATACGCAGGTCACCATCTTCAGGCACGCCTCGATACATGGTGAATTCCTGCCAACCGTTTGTGGTGATCAGTCGTTCGCCCAGATTCTTTCCACCGACGGAATCATAGATCATCAATCCATCCAACCCGCCGGTGATTGGTCGAGGAATATTCACCCAGCCATGGATCCTCAAAAACTGTCCTGCCTTGACTCGCACCGAGCCCGAATTAATCCACAACGCAGCAGACTCAACCGCCGGATTGGTCGACGCGGTTGTCAGCATCAATCCACTTTTTCCTCGGTAAGCTGCCGAGGGAGAAAGTTCAACTCGAGTTTCAATACTGGAATCGTAACTTCGTTCGTTTTGCCAGCCATTGGCCGTCAGTTGGTCGAGCTGTTCGAATTCGCCACCCGCCAATCCATTTGCCTTCAAGCGGGACTCGCCCAAACTCTGTGAAAGTTGCCAATGCAGCGGCATCATCGAGACATGCGTCAACAGCGGGCTGGCCGAAGCATTGGTGAACGTTTGACGGGCGCTCATCAACATATTGTGACGCGCCATAGCAAGCTTTTGGTCGGCTCGATTCAAGTACTCCACGGCTCCCGACAAGCTGTTGGTCGACATCAGGCCGGCGACCTGCTGCATCAGATTGGTGGCTTCGTTCGTCGGTCCACTGGCGTTGGCAATCGCCTGGTTCGATCGCTGCATTTGCTCGACCAGAATCTGCGTGATTGCCAGCCAGCTTCGAGTCAGTTCCGCGTGCCAGCGAATCAAGGACTCATTTCCCATCGCATTCATCCGTTCAGTCACAGCTCGAACAACCGCAGGCTCGCCAGTCATCATAACGGCCGCGCTGGCGCCACAATTCTCAAGTGTAATGTTGGTCGAGTTGAGTTGGCTGCCTCGATACAGAGGTTGCAGAGACAATTCGGTGATCTGATAGGCTTGATCGGCAGCGGATGAAGACGGGTTGGTAATTTGCACTTCTTCCACCGGAGGAGTTCCGGCCACCCATTGCTCGTAATAGGTCGGACGCTGGATCAACAATAGACGAGATCGACTGGTTTTGAGCGTCGTGATTTCGATATCGTCTTGTTTCGAATCAAGACCTTCCAGAACCGCGCCACCGGCAACCCAGGGCTCGAACAAAATCAACTGTGCATTGATCCAGCGCAAAGTGTTGGCTCGCAACCGGCTTTGCGGATCGGTACCATCCAATCGAGATCGAGAAATGAACCAGTGCCCTCGCGAGCCCCCGGCAATTGTTTCGTACATCAGGAACTGCCACTGAATCGGCTCGATCGGCAGAGGCGGAACGCGCCCGGCAATTGCCGCAGCCTGTTGACTCACTTCCTGAGGCAATTCCGTTTGCATCAAAGCCCAGTGCGGCATCGCCCGTTCACTGAACCCGGCTTTTTGACGTAACCAGTCGCTGTATTCCGCCAGATGAAAACTTCCGCCAATGACTTCGAAACCGTTAACGACGATATCGCAGATTTTCGAGTACTCGTCGCGACTGGATTCAACGACCGCTACCAGTGGCCGGTTCTCCACAAAATCGCTGAAGCGAATTTCTTTGACCAGCGCCTTGGTGCGATCGAGATCTTCTGTATTCAGCACTCCGCCCAATCTCCAGGCCAGCACTCGATCGTAAGCGCGGTCCAGTCTGATCAGGCCGATTTGTTCCGGCGGGGGCGACACCAACCACAAATTCATTTGCCGGGCCTCGGCATTTTGTTGCGGTGTGGGTGGCGTGTGCATCAGGATCACGTTGAATCCCAGCTGCTGTAAAAAACTAAGTGACTCACCGTTATGCTGAATCACTCGAGCCGCAAATGGCCGGCCATCAATTTCAATCACACTTCCATCCAGCTTTACATCAAACGCAACCACTTCAGGCTCCGCGCTGGATTCGTAGGAAGCAGGCTGGACCTGACCATCAAACTTTGCTGGTACATCCGGCTTTCTGACAATCTCTTCGTGAACTGTCACTCGGCCATTCACGTTGACGTCATCTATCCATAACTTGGATTCCCCAGCCGTCGGCTTCGTTATCAGTACCACCTGATCGATATATGCGTCGCGAATCGTGACCTCGCTACCATACTTGGACCTCAGAAAAGGCAATCTGGCTTCCAGTAAACTCGCGATATTGAAACCACTGGAACGAAACGAAAGTCGAGTCCAGCGCCCGGGTGCTCGATAAACGGGCCCTTCAATCGTCGTGATCAAGGGACCGGTGCGACCGTCTTCACTGTGAGTAACATGCGGCAACACCACTCGGACTGCCAATTTTGCTCCGGATTGATCGCTGCGAAACCACAACTCCGGATCCAGCTCGGTAATGACATAAGCCGGCTCGATCGTGTGACCCAGGATCAACTTCTCACCAGGCTGCTTGATCGAAAAACGAAAGTACTCGCTGTCCGGAAGCGACCGATAAGATTCGGAATTCATCGCATGTCGATTTTGCCGAGCGTGGAACAAACAATCGGATTCCAAAATCTCCCAACTGGTCATACGGTCGAAGTCTATCGATTGTGGTAGACGATTCGTTTGCCCGCTGGCTGTCCAACAGGCAGCCAACACAAGCCAACAACCGATCAACAACTTCCAAAACGATCGACCAAGACTGGCAAAGTTCATTTCGTGTTGCACCCGGGAAACATGTGTTGAGATTTGACCACTCATTCCAACAAGCGTGATGCAGACGGGCACCACGGTTCAATTCGATGTTGAAATGGACCTAAACCCTGCTTGTAGCAGCATTTGCGGCACGTCTCCAGTTCAATCGTGTCGCGTTTGGGCAACACCGCAGTTAACCGGTAAAACAATTGTTGTTTCTCACAAGTGCTTGTCATTACTGGACTTAAAGCGGTTGCTGGATTTGAAATTCTGGCAACGGTACGTGGGCTGCTTTTAGAACGGGCAACCACAGGAGAAATCAAATGCTATCGCGAACCGGAAAAAACTCACGAGACACCAAAGACTCAATGCCAGTAGAAATCGCTGAACTGCTCGAACAGGTAGCAGTATTGCCAGACCACTATCAACGGCAACTCGATTCAAGCATCACCCGAGTTATCGAAATGACTCGGCGGCGTCGCCGCATCCTGACGCTTGTGCAAGACGCGCTGGGCCAGCTGAGACTGGACATGAAATACTTGATGTTCGACCTGGACGCTACTCGACGCGAGCGTGACGAACTAAGAGATTCTCAGGATGGGGAATACTAAAACCAACTAACAGTCTGAATCCTCCGACAATTCAAACTGGACAACCGGCAGCCCGCTTGGGCTGCTTTTTTTGTTAGGTTTAGCCCGAATCGAGCTTGAATAATCGGTAAAACTGAACAATTTCGTTAGATGATGCAAACTGAAAATACTTGAATTATTGATCCTAAAGGGCCTAACGAATACGATAGAAACTACCACAAATCCCACCCGAATGCCGTTTTGTCCTATCTTTTTGAATGACAGATATATCCACCGAACAATTTGCGCACCGTATCGAACAGTGCCGCTTGATTGAAACCCGAGAGATCGACAAGGTCTTTTCCGGGCTTGGTGGACGTGATGATGTACAACTCGAAGACTTCATTCGCGCCTTGATCCAGAAAGAGCTGCTGACCAACTGGCAAGTTGAGCGGCTACGCGAAGGTCATAAATCCGGATACTTTTACGGCAACTGGAAAGTTCTTTATCTCGTCGGTGCCGGCACCTTCGCTCGAGTTTATCGAGCGGTTCACATCAAGTCTGGTGACGTCAAAGCGGTTAAGGTTCTCCGCAAACGCTACGTTGACGACGAACTGACTCGCGAACGATTCGAGCGAGAAGCAAAAACAGTCATCAAGCTTCGCCATCCCAACATTGTTCCGATTCATGAAGTTGAAACTCATCGTGGCCGGCTGTACATGGTGATGGATTTTATCGAAGGACAAAACCTGCGTGACTTCGTTCGCGCCCATGGCAAAGTCAAACTGATGACGGCCCTGAAAATCATTCGTGACCTGTCAAGTGGATTGCACTACGCATTTCAATTGGGCATTTGCCACCGCGACATGAAACTTTCCAATGTCTTGTTGTCCAGTTCCGGCCGAGCATCGCTGGTGGATTTCGGACTGGCTGGAATCGAAGAAGAAACCAAAGCGAACATCTTCCACCCGCGCAGTGTTGACTACGCCGGACTGGAAAAGGCGACTCGAGTCAATCGTGACGACAAACGCAGTGATTTGTTCTTTCTGGGGTGCATTCTCTATCAAATGCTCTGTGGAAAGCCGCCGCTGTTTGAAACTCGTGAACGAATGCGACGGATGAGTATCGAACGTTACCGTGATGTCGAACCGATCACGAACTTGATGCCGGAATTGCCAAACCGTGTCGTACTGCTGGTGAATCACCTGATGGAACTGGAACCGCTCAAGCGTTGCCAGACGCCCGGTGCAGCCTTGAGTGAAGCCAACACGGTCATCGAGGCCATCGAATCAGGCGACTACCGCAAGTTCGATAAACGGCTCACCGAAAAAGAAGCCTACAAGTTCTCGTTGAAGATGCAGAAGAAAAATGAGGGCCAGAATCATACCGTGATGGTCGTCGAATCGAATCCGAAGGTTCAGGATGCATTGCGAAAACGTCTGAAGGCTGTGGGATATCGAGTGTTGATTCTCAGTGATCCCAATCGAGCCCTGGAACGATTTGAAGACCTGGACGCGGCCGAAGACCTGCCTGCAGATTGCGTACTGTTTGGGTGTGCCGGTTTGGGTCGAGCAGGTCTGGAAGCTTTCAACTCGTTTGCAGAAGGCGAAGCCTCGGCCGAACTTCCGGCCATTTTGATGATGACTGAAGACCAGACCGACTTCTTGAAAGACGCCAATCTCAAACGGCACCACGCATCGGTTCCATTGCCAATCAAGTTTCCCGTTATTCGCAAAATCCTGCGAAAGCTGCTGAACATCCCGGACCCCAAGGTTATCAGCAAAGCATCCAAACCGCTGAAGACCAGCGACAGTTCGACTCTCGCGGCCGATTGACTTTGGTTCGGCCTTAGCCGACCGGTGTCCGCGTCACTCTGGACGATTCTCCAGCCGGGTAATTTTGGCCGCTGCCTCTTCGATCGGATGAGCCTGTGACTCGGCACGCCATGCGGCAAGCCGCTGGGTTGTTTGCTCATCGAGTAACTCCTGGGCAAACTTGCCACTTCGGATTTCGGCCAGAATCTCCTGCATCGCTTTTCGAGAAGCTTCGTTGATGATTCGCGGCCCGCGCGAATAATCTCCGAATTCGGCCGTGTTGGAAATCTGCTCTCGCATATGGGCGGGGCCACCGCGATGCAGCAAGTCCGCTACCAACTTGACCTCATGAGCGCACTCGTAGTAGGCCAACTCTTCAGGGTATCCGGCATCCACAAGTGTTTCAAAGGCCGCCAACACCAGGTGGCTCAACCCGCCACACAACACGGTTTGCTCGCCAAACAAATCCGTTTCGGTTTCGTCGCCCACAGTCGTTTCCATAATGCCAACTCGGCCTCCGCCCAGCGCTTTCGCATAGGCCAGCCCCAACAGCCAGTCTTTCTCTTCCGCGCCCGGACCCGCCGCAACCAGACATGCAACGCCATGCCCTTCTGTGAACGCCGAACGCACTCGATGCCCGGCGCCCTTGGGAGCCACAACCACCGCCCCCGTTCCAGGTGGCGGAATCAACTGCTGGTAATGAAAACTGAAACCATGGCACGTCAACAGACAACTTCCGGGTTGCAAATGCGGCTGGATCTTCGACTCAAATACCGACTTGTGAATTTCGTCGGGCAGCAAAATCGCGACAAGACCGCAATCCTTGACCGCCGACTCAATCGACACTGGCTCAAAACCATCGGCGACGGCTAGATCAAACCCCGCTCCCGGTCGCTGGCCCACGATCACCTCGACGCCGCTGTCTCGAAGGTTCAGCGCATGCGGTCGACCCTGAGATCCATACCCAACGATCGCTACTCTGGTTTGAAGCAAAGGAGCCAGATCGATATCGCTATCCCGCCAGGTTTTCAAGCTGTTCTGCAATGAATTGCCTTTTTCAAATCAAGTCTTGTGTTGATTCATCCAATCGTTGCCGAAAAGCGATTGAAATCAATGCCTCGTACACTAACAATGTGTACTTTGATAGATTTTTATTGTCAACGAATTGCCGAAATTCAAGCGAGCCTTCATTTGCAGAAAAAAAACAACCGACCAGCGACAGGCTTTATGTATTTACTGCTGGTGGCCTCGGTCACATCCGGATTGCTGATCGTCAACATCACGATCGTTGGCGCAATCATTGGAATGAATCGCGGCTTACTGGACGCAATCTACAATGATCCCAGCAAGGTCGTTCAGTTCCGTATCGCCCAGGCATTGCAGATTTTTATACCTGTCGTGATGACGCTGTTCCAATTCTCGATTTTCGATCGTTGGGTCGACAAGTCTTTTGGCTATGGAAAAAAGAGACGCCCCGCGTCCTAGTGGTCTGTCTGACCTGAACTGTCGGGTGCCATGTTTACGCGAAGCTTAAACATGTTCAAGAATTGAATTGCGAAACAACCGGCTAGCGGCGAATTTTCTTGACCATCACCGGCGCGCTACCGATCGAGTATCCGTCGCTGCCTGCAACATAGGCTCGAATCACGCATTCGCCACTGGCTTCTTCGGGCACATTCAGCTCAATAGAAAAGTCACCGGCCGGAATCACCAGTTCCTGTCGGTCGCAGATGCGGTTGTTTGCCTGCTGGTAAGTCTCGTGATACTCCATGAACGCTTCGTGGTCGACCAGAAACTCTTTGCGACGCTTGGGACGAAATCGCATGCGGTCTCTTTGGTAAGCAAGTTCAATGATCAGTTTGCCGGGAATCGTTGACGTTCCTTGAACCTGAGTTGTTTGTCCGTTGGTCAATTCTTCGGCGACCGACAGTTCCACTTTGCCAGGCTTGCGAAGGGTCAGCAAGGGATCACCGATGATGTGGAACAGGTACACATGTTCCTTGAGTTCATCTTCCAGAAGTTCTTTGGTTGGGCTGAAGGTCTTACCCAGCACCTCGATTACCCGCCGATAATCGCCTTCGTTTTCGCCGGAAACCATGCGTCGCTGGGCTCGATTAAACAACTGCCCCAGGGTGGTTGGCTCGTCCTGCTCGAAAAAATCCTGCATCATTTCCAATGTCAGCAAAGACATTGCGTAAGGCATAGTGACTCGAGTTCCACATATCATGGCCACCGGACCACCTGACTGGTTGACCATCTTTTCAGCCACAC
>CAZOXC010000016.1:0-14990 GCA_964583205.1 uncultured Pirellulaceae bacterium
CGTCGGTTTTAATGTTTAGTTTATTTGCTGCGACTGGGTCATCGCGGACGTTATTTTGCTAAGCCCGAGACAAGTGCCTGCCCATGGATGACGACTTCCACGACTCTGTGCCTGATGGAATCAGCAACGCCATCTACTCATTCGACAGTAAGATCGAGTGTTCCAACCAAGATAGCTACGAACTACTCGTTGGGACGTTTGGTTCAAGCGTTTGTAGTGACGACCTAAAGAACGCGACTGATGTAGAATTCGAACGATTCGCTTGATGCCAAGCTGATTGAGCCGGGAGATGCGGGTGCGTGGTAATCGCCAACTCTTCCAGATACAAGCGCGGACACGAAGGGGCGGCATGTATTCAAATGCTGGGCGAGACTCATGGAAAATTACCTGCCGCCGCATTCGAGGCTTGATGTTCGACTTGAACCAAGTCCCCTGGCTTACGCCAGCGGCTACATCATGCCGCCACTATCGTGGCTAAAAATTCTAAAAGGCTGTTGCTTTGAATCTCCGCCGTTTCCCATTCGTTTTTTCGCACCGCAGTTGCCTTCGCCTCGTACTAAATTTGAAGTTGAGTTTTACATTTGGTATGCTGCTCCCGGTTTCAAATTACTGGAACTAAGTGCAGGATACTGATTGAAGTTTGTCTTCGATAAACTTCAACGCACCCCACAACAACACGCCCATGCTGGGTGTACTTGCACACGGAGCCGCGAAGTCACGGGGGCTGGTGGGTCGTTCCGCGGATGATTGGCTGTCGCCAATTGTATCATCCGCTCCACGACAGCTTCAAACCTTTCTCTCGCGACTTGGTGAACACCGTCGTTATGCCGCTCTGCGGATCAGTTAGGCTTCACGGTTCGCGAGTGGTTGTCTTACTTTACTGGGCAGTCAGAAATAACCCAGCTAGGATCACATTGATCTCGCTTTGGCTCGAGTCCGGCAACGCCTTCGCTTGCACCGGCAATCGAGTTGGGCGCCGTTTGGCCAAATTTTTGGTCGAACTTCCAATATGCAGCCAAACCAGTTTCAATTACATCAAGGATCCTGAACCGGTTGGATTGCACCTCTTCTTTTGACCGAGCATAATTCCATAGTCGAACCTCATCAATTTGCCCATGGAAAGCTCCCTCTTTGAATTTTGGGGCCCAGTTCCCTATGACTATTTTATCAAAAGTACGCACAGAATTTCCGTCGAGTTTCGCACTGGAAACTTGCTCGCCGTCAAGATAAAGCACAATATCTTTGGTGTCATATGTGGCTGCAATATGTTGCCACTTGTCCAATTTCAATTGCGTTTCAATAAAAACGGACTTTTTGTCTAACCCCTTGTTTCCATTCACAGCCAACAAGAACAGCACCCTTTGATCGCTCCGATATGAAAGCATCCATCCGGAATTTAGTGTTACAGCTTCATCTTGATCGAAGGTGTGAGCAGTTGCATGAATCAATGCCTCGACATTTCGGTTGGGCGCTGTCGGCTTGACCCATAGCTCAACAGTAAAACTGTCACTTCTGGAAAACGCTTTAACATCAGGGATCAACAACAAGTCATTTTCCCCGTCAAACAGTAGGCATTGATTAGCAGGATTAGTCGAACCGGAACCGCCCCCAACATCTTCCGTAAAAAATGTAGAAACCCAAGGTAATAGCGCCAGCAAACCAACAAAGATTGGCACGACAATTGATCCAATCATGAATTTTGTTTTTTGTTTCATCATGAACACCCCGAACTCACAGCTCTAGTTTTCCGCCACGAGGCTACACGCTAATGGTCGTCAAGTCAAACGTAACGCGGCATAACAATGGGATAGGGGCCGGTTTTGACCGGGCCCCTCCCACACCACCTGGCATGCGGATCCGCACTAGGTTCTGTCCCTTAATCCCAATTGAGTAACATTCTGATGATTGCAAGTTTGACCATTGCGAGATAGTTGTCGATAATTTTTTCGTACCTTGTAGCCACTCGCCTGAACTCTTTGATCCCGAGTTCGCGAATGTCGCCGTACGGTACTTACTTGACAGCTTGCTGAGGCTGATACAAATCGCCGCCACAATGCGGTGTCGATTAATAACCTTCGTGAAGCCACAAAATTTCCAGAATGTCCACCTGTTGAACACGAACACGATGTGGTTATCAACCACTTTGCATAGGCGATGATCAACATGCCGAATGACTGGTTCGATTGGGGGGGGCATGTCAGATGTTGGGCGCCAGCTTTGCATCACCAGGATAGATAACATTTTGATGCAGTCGAAGCTGGACTTGAGTGCACTTTAGAAAAGGTTAGATTACTGTTGCGGTTCGGTGAACATGGAAACTGCTCGCATCGGAGTTGTGCGGCGCAATAACACATGGCAGCAATTTGAGACATACGGGAGAACTAACTTGTGCTTGGACTAACTTTAGGACTTCCACTTGCATATCTAACATTTTATCTGGTCATTTCCAAAATTGATTCCCGGCTCTGGATAGCGGGCATCGCCTCTCTGGTTGTTTGGGCAATCTGTTTTTTTGGAGGAATTCTCGGATTAATTATCTGTGGATTGGCCCTGAGCGCATTGTTCAAAGCCGACCTCTAGAAGCACATTCAAAAATTGAGAACTCACCAAATCTCCGCTGGGTAATCCTTGGTATCGACGGACAATGGCGAATACAACATCAAGGTCAACGCTATATCTCATGATTGTCAGATAACATTGTGATGTACGCAAAGTCGAGGCTGTGTTTGGTTTGCAATTGGACACTCGCTGATTCAGCTTCGATTGTGAGCAATCCGATGGCAATCGCCGGAATTGTTCAGGGCTTAGTGATCGCAGTGATTTTTCAGTCCATTCCAATCTTGATATACTCAAGGGCGCCTTTTTGTTCGCCCAATTAGAGGAACAGGATTTGTTTCGTCGGTTCGGGGCGTCTGTGTGGAGTAGCGGGAACGTGTCTCTTGTTGGATACCGACGTTCTCCGACAAACGGGTTAACAATAGGATGTAAGCTAAACCGGGCTTGCGTGTAGTTTTGAATTAAATGATTGCTTGTTCCGGTTGGGTGATCACGGTCGTTATGTGTACTATCCCATGAACAGCATTGCTCCTGAAATCTTCGCTGACATTAAGCAGCGCCTATTGGGCATTGAACGTGATCACGACGTGACTGTGCTCTATGCTTGCGAATCGGGCAGTAGGGCTTGGGGATTTGAATCCAAAGACAGCGACTACGACGTCCGATTCATCTATGTGCGTCGGCCAGATTGGTACCTGGCGATTGATCTTGAAAGAAAACGCGACGTCATTGAACTTCCGATCAATGAGGTTCTTGATATCAGTGGCTGGGATATTCGAAAATCACTTCAGCTTTTCCACAAATCCAACCCGCCGCTAAATGAATGGCTCGTCTCTCCAATCGTTTACCAATCCCGGGGCCAGTTTGCTACAAGGCTGCGAGAATTAGGTCCTCAGTCTTACAATCCCATCGCGGCACACTATCACTACCTGCGAATGGCCAATAACAATTTTCGGGACTACCTGAAAGGGGAGACTGTACGTCGCAAAAAGTATCTTTACGTGCTTCGGCCGTTGCTTGCCATAAATTGGTTGGAAACCCAGGACGGTGTGGTGCCAATCGAGTTTGAGCGGCTTGTTGATTCTGTGATTGCAGATCGCGATTTGCGTTCAGAGGTTGATGAGCTTTTGTTACTCAAGCGTAATGGACTTGAGGCGGATGAGGGGCCCCGTTTTGAAACGATACACAGGTATATTGAAGCGGAATTTTCTCGTCACGGAGACAACCATAACCAAACGCCAGGTTCTCGAGCGGATCTGGCAGTGTTGAACCAGTTGTTTCGTGATACTATCCGCGATGATGCACCCAACTGAATCGCGGGCACATAGCAATGTGATGATTGCTGGATCCGTCTCAATGATCACGAACCTTTCCCTTCTCAGGTTGAACAAATTTGACAATTTCCTTCGGCAAAAATCCATGTCCTCCAGAAACGCGCCCGTGGGCAGCGTCAATGGGTTTTAGTTGGGCCGATTGGCTTGACGAAAACGACCATTTCCTTGACCAGACTCCCGAAGTTGGCAGGCAATACAAAATCCGCCTGCCGGCAAATTTCATTGCAACAGATCTCGGCGCTATCACATTTCGTTGGCTGCCAGCGGACAGTGCACAGAATGGATTCGACAAAACGAGTATCGGCGAATTGGCCGAACTGAAGTTTCTGACGGGAGCGATTTCGCCGACCGATGGCCCCGAGCCAGCCGTCCTGTTTGTACCGGAACAAATCCAAAGCCCTGAGGACATGCTGACATTAGATTGTAGACCAGTCGAGGAGTCGGACACCCTGATGGACTGTCGGCGATACGAGTATTCATTTGAACGCTTTGTCTGCATTGAATTTAGCGCGGAGGGAAACGTTTCATCGCAATACGTTTTTCTTGACTCGCAATTGATCATGCTCGAGCATTGCGTATGGGGCGATGCTCATTTTTGGATTGGAAACGGCAGCTTGTCACCATCGCTGGCCCAAAAGATATTCAAGCCAGATGAATAACACAGGCGATGGCACAGTCAACAACAGCGGGCTTTGCGGTCCGCTTGTTTTTTTGACAGGTCGCCCTTATCGTAATGGTCGTACAAATTTTTACTGAGTGAGTCATGAGCGAAGCTGAATCCCAAGTCGATATCGATGCGATCAAAGAGGCGGTCCGAGTAATTTTGCGTTCCGTGGGCGAGGATCCCGATCGGCCGGGTTTGCAGGAAACGCCTCGCCGAGTTGCTCGGATGTACGAGGAGATGTTTTCCGGTTTGCGTACGGATCCGGCTCGGCACATGAAAGTCACATTTCCGGAATCCTATGACGAGATGGTTCTGGTCCGTGATATTCCTTTTACGTCGATGTGCGAACATCACTTGCTGCCCTTTCGTGGCGTCGCTCATGTCGCCTATATTCCAAACGGAAAAGTGACGGGCTTGAGCAAATTGGCTCGAGTGGTCGAAGAGGTGGCTCGAAGGCCACAAGTTCAAGAGCGCATGACGGTGACAATCGCGGATTTGATTGAGGGTCATTTGCAAACCTCCGGCGTCGCCGTCGTGGTAAGCGCCGAACATTCCTGCATGGCCATCCGCGGAATTCGCAAGCCCGGTAGTACGACAGTCACCAGTGCACTGCGAGGCGATTTCAGAGACGACCAGCGAACTCGTGCCGAGTTCATGTCGCTGATTCAAAGCTAAGAGGCTTGATGACTTTGGGACGCCTTCCGTTTCTTTTTGCAACTCAAGTTGCCCCCTCCCCGGACTCGTTCCTCATCCGACCCTCCCGGAGGGCCCAGAGGGAGGGTGAGTTGTGTAGGGGTTTGCTCGCGTGCAGCAAGACACGCCGCTTGGCGCATTGGCCCGAATACTCAAGCGCGATTTCTCTAACGCGACTACTCTTGTACAATCGCGGCCATTGGAGTTTCGAGTTCCGCCAGCAAGCCGCGGAAGTGTGCTTTGGTTAGTTCCAGACTTTCGGCAATTTGCTGCAGCAGGACTTGTTCAGTTTCGTCAAAGTGACCATCGGCAATCGCGATCTGGTAGGCAGCTGTGATCAGGATTTCCTTGCCTTTGTCGTTCAACGAGGGCCCGAACTGTTGCACCAGCTCCAGAACGTTAAAGCCGCTTTGCTGCACCTGGGCAATTTCTTCACGCAAATCCTGCTCGGTCACTTCCACACCAGCCAGGCTCTCGAACGTGTCCTGAAGTTCTTTGACCTCGGAGTCGTCGATAATTCCATCTGCCAACAACATGGCAATCATTACTTGCTTTGCGGCCACCATGAACATGGCCTCGGTTTGCCGATTGGCAGTTGATGGATCGTAGGACAGGATTTCGTGCTGATAGGTTCCCTGGCAGTGTTGGCATTCAACATATTCGCCCAGACTGTCCAGAGGGATAACGGGAATGAAATACAACGTAAAAAAACGACGCACGTTTTTGTGTTTGTAGTTGGAACCGTCACCGCAAGTCGGGCAGTGAAACTGCCCGGTATCTTTGGTCATGGTGACGCCGCGAGTTCCGAAAATAATCATAGCTATCTCTCCTGTTGCAATAATCATATTTCAATTTTCCAACTGAAAACAGCCAGCCTGAATCAGAAATACGACCGAGCCTGAGTTCTGCTTCGACAGAAGACAGTTTTAACTTAGAGGCGGTTGTGGTCCAGTTCACCAGCCAAACACTGGTTAAGGACTGCGAGATAGAATTTGAACTATGGTTCTGGCTGTTGCGCCTGAGCTATAAGAGTGCCTGCAAGAAATAAAAAAAGGCCGAACGAAGTAGAAGGAGGCAATAGCTTCGGGAGATCAGATAAGGGAAGATTTCTTCGTTCGACCCAACAACCTATAATGCACTTGGCGTGCCAAAACTTTTCGCGATTCAAAAATCGGCGTTTTTGTCTGTTTTCAGGAAATTCCGAGTTTGCCTAATCTTGATTTGCATCCAGCGTCCAGTTTTGAGACTGAATTTTGCTCAAGATGCGTATTTAACGGCCCAAGTGGGCGTAGATCCTGGCCACATCTTCGACCGGCACTGCCCAGCCGTAAGCAGATCCCTCGTTAAATCGGATGCCCTCAACAGCCGTACCCTGGCATGACTCAAGGTACTCCAAAGATTCAGTAACACTCATCGAGAGAAACGGAACCTGGCCCGCATCGTTGGCCAGATTTTGTTTCGCGGCAAACGCCTGACCTCGCTCCAGTTCGGTAAACGCCAGCAGCCAGAACTTTCCATCCATCCGGCGATCCCATTGAAAAGGCTGGCCCTGATCTGAATCGTGATTGGCCGGGATCGCCAGGAAGTACCAGCAAGGCAAATCGAACAGGCAGTTCCAAAGTTGATCCAGCGCCTCGACAGGGCCCGGCTGGTCAACTTGCGGGAACGCTTGTCTGGCCAGTTGTTCAAAGTCAGTTGTTGTCATGAATTAATTTGCCTCGACAAATACTCTGGACAATCGGTAGTTGGAATTCGTTAAAGATTGTGTAGTCCAACAAGCGATCGGTTGGCAAGTCCAACAGAAATTCTGGTTGGTCGATTACTGCAAAGTCGGCCTGCTTTCCAATTTCAATCGAGCCGACATTCAAGCCCGTAACTGAGTTACCGCTCGCGGAAACTTTGTCGCACAGAAAACGCCCTACAGATCTTGCTTCGTCGCAAAGGATCGCTCGCTTTTGTTCCGACAGTCTCTGGCTGTACTCCAGCATTCGCAGTTCAGCACAAGGATTCACTGTGACATGGCTGTCGCCGCCGATTGCCAGTCGTCCATCGAATTCGACCAGAAATTCGCGTCCTGAAAAAACGCCATCACCCAGATTGGCCTCCGTCGTGGGACAAACGCAAACCGCAGCACCTGACCTGGCAGTTGTCGAAATTTCACCTCGAGTCATATGGGTTGCGTGAATCAGCGTCCAGTTTTCATCAAGCTGCGCATGATCTTGCAGATAACTGACCGGCAACCGCCCCAGGACTTGAACTCCCTCGATAACTTCATTTTGTTGTTCGGCCACGTGAATATGGATCTGCCCCGTGGGCTTGATCGAGCGAAATTGTTCAGCGATGCGAGAAATGGTCTCGCCGCTGACTGCTCGAATCGAGTGAAAGGCCATTCCAATGTTGACGTTCGGCTGGTCGCTCCAACGCGAATCCAGTTGGCTGATCAATTCCAGAAATTGCTCGTCACTTAAGTAGAATCGTTTCTGATTGGCCTCAAGCTCCCGGCGGTCCATGCCGCCTGTCTGGTACAAGACCGGTAAAAAACAGATGTTCATTCCACAATCGATAGCGGCCTGGATGTGTGGATCGGACATTTCGGTCAGATTGTCATAAGGTTTGCCATCCGCAGCGTTATGGACATAGTGAAACTCGCCAACCGTTGTGTACCCGGCTCGCAACATGTCCTGATAGAGTTGTTTGGCGACCGCATAACATTTGTCCGGAGTCAGCTCCTGCAGGAACTGGTACATAAGTTTTCGCCAAGTCCAGAAACTGTCGTCGGGGTCCGTTTTGTATTCACTCAGTCCCACGAAAGCACGTTGGAAGGCGTGCGAGTGAGCGTTGATGAACCCTGGCAAGGCAACTCGAGTCGTTTTAACGGCAGTATCGGCATCGGTTTCGATGGATTTGATCAATCCTCGGTCATCGACTTCGATCAATACGTTTTCTGCCCAGCCGGTCGGTAACAGCGCCTTGGCGAATTGATAGTTCATTGAAGAAACGGCTTTACGAGTTTGAATGCTTGTTGATGAAGTTAAGTGTTGTCAATAATCCGGGTGCCCGAATGGAAGACTTGTCGACAAGGGTTGTGCCCAATGCCATAAACCAGTTCGCTGGGTGACTCGATATCCCAAACCACCAGGTCCGCCTGTTGGTCGACGTCAAGCGTTCCCAGGTGATCCATTCTCAGTGCCTGGGCGGCATTGCGAGTAATTCCCAGCAAGGCTTCTTCAGACGTTAAGCCGAACAGGGTGCAAGCCATGTTGGCCGACAACAGCAATGAGGACAAGGGCGAGCTTCCCGGGTTAAAGTCGGTCGCTACTGCCATCGGCACATTATACTTTCGCAAAGTTGCGACGGGTGGCTTCTGAGTTTCATTGATAAAATAGAACGCACCCGGCAGGAGGGTCGCAACACACTGGGACTCGCCCATCGCCCGGCAGCCTTCCTCGTCCAGATATTCCAGGTGATCGGCTGAAATCGCTCCCATTTCGGCCGCCATTTTTGCCGAACCCAGCAACGAGAGCTGTTCCGCGTGAACCTTGATTGCCAAGTCATTTTCCTGGGCGGCGACAAAAACCCGCTTGGTTTGCGAAAGATCAAAAGCAATGTCCTCGCAAAATACGTCGACGGCGTCGCAGTGATCGCGGACTTGCGGCAGCATCTCGTTACAAACCAGATCAATGTAAGCATCCGGGTCGGACTGGTATTCGTTCGGCAAACAATGAGCGCCCAGGAAAGTGCGTTTCAGGTTGATCGGCATCGAGTCGCGAATCTCCGTGGCGACTTGCAGCATTTTCAGCTCACTGACCAGGTCCAGGCCGTAACCGGACTTAATTTCGACCGTCGTCACACCCTGTCGCATCAAATACTCGACACGTTTTCGAGTCGCTGCGTAGAGTGTATCGGCCGTTGCTTCGCGAGTAGCCTTGACCGTAGACAAGATCCCCCCGCCGGCTCGAGCGATCTCTTCGTAGCTGGCGCCGGCCAAACGCTGTTCCCACTCGTCAGATCGATTGCCGCCGAAAACCAGATGCGTATGGCAATCGATCAAGCCCGGTGAAACAAAACTGTTGTCGCAATCGATTGTCTGCTTGCCAGTAAACTGGTCGCATGTTCCAGAACTTCGGCCAACAATATTGCCTTGATCCACTGCCAGCCAACCGGAATCGATCAGGCCATAGGTGGCGTCAACCGATTCACTGCATGTGATCAGTCGAGCGTTGGTTAACAGCAAGTCCACTTGTGTCATTGTTGTTCGATCCAATTGAAAATTGTCTGTACAAACGATTCCAGAACTGGCCGGACTTGTTCAGCTCTGGTTGTGCAGATCGTCTGTCGAGCTTCGTCCCAGTGTGTTGCCTGAGAGAGTTCCAGTTGCACGGCGTGGACGTTCGGAAATTTGTCTGAACCGTAGTGTCGAGTGATGTAACCACCGACGAAGCGTCCGTTCACCGCGTGACTGTAGTTTTGGCAGTTCTGAAATACCTGGCTGAGTTGATTTTGCAGCGAGTCCGCGCAGGACTTTCCATTGTGGGTTCCCAGATTGAAGTCTGGCAGCTTTCCTGTGAACAGGCGAGGCACCTCGGCCTTGATCGAGTGCACATCGAACAATACGGCGAATCCAAATTCGTCGACCAGCCTCGCCAACTCCAGCTCAATATTCTGATGGTAAGGTTTCCAGAACGCCTGAATGCGTTTTTGGATTTCATCGTCGTCTGGCTCGTTCCCATCCAGATAAATGTTTTCACCGGCGAAAGTTTCGATCGGGCAAAGTTTCGGTGTCGGTTGGCCTGGATAGAGATTGGATTTGTCGGCCGGTCGATTCGGATCTATCAGATAGCGGGAAAAAGCTGCTTCCTGTCGACTGGCCATTTCCATGCAATCGAAATTGTAGAGGGCAGGCAAGCACCAATCCGTATCCGGCGTGGCTCGCCCGGCACTCGTCATTTGCTCAACCAGCCAATCCGGCAGCGCGGCCGAACTGTGCGGAAAGCTGATGAGCAATGGGCGAGTGCCCCTGGAAATTGTGAATGGATTCATTTTCTACTGATCACGAGCAACTAAAGCAAACGCTTCCAATGTAATCAAATCAACGCAAATAGTTAATTACCATTGAGCGGCGTCGAGAGGGCAATGACAATCTTGGCTACAGTGTGTAGGTTTCATCGAGTAGGTTTCAAAGGGTCCAATCACGATGAGCAAGTGGAAAATGATTCGTCGCATACTATTACCTGCACTCTCGATCAGCGCCGTATTGATCTCGATCTATATTTTTGCGACATCCGATCTGTTCAAGAACAATCATCAGGCTGCCCGGGAAGCAGTCGTCCGACAGCGATTGGAAGACTTTGATATTCCCTGGCGTGACAATGCTGACCCGGACTTTTCGCCGACCAGAATGATGAAGCCTTTCAAGCCGATCGAGGAATTCGAGATTCGGCAAGTCGGCGAGGCTGTTGGTGAGATCGATGATGACGAATTAGTTTTGGCCGTAACGATTCAAGGCGAAAGCCGAGCCTATCCAATAAACATGTTGAATTGGCCGCGTCGTGAAATCATCAATGATGAACTTGCAGAACAGCCAATCGCGGCCACCTGGTGACATCTTTGTCACAACGGCATCGTGTATGCTCGAGAAATTAAAGCCGATGATGAACGGCCCGCACAAACAATTACGCTGGCAGTTTCGGGGCAACTCTGGAACAACAGCCTGGTGATGTGGGACAAGCAAACAAATTCTCAATGGTCCCAATCAAAGGCCGCGCGATGGCGGGCCCCTTGCGAGGAACACAACTTGAAATCATCCCGTCGACGTTGATGGACTGGGGCACCTTTGCTCAGGAGTACTCGCAGCAAAGCGTGCTGTGGATGAAGAGAACTTCCAAATCCTTCAGGACGGACATGTATTCAAGACCGGACAGGTTTGTCATTGGAATTGTCATTCAAGATCAAGCCTGGGCCTGGGGCTGGGATGGCCTGACTCAAAATCCGCTCCGCAATGTAATATTGGGCGAGGAAGCCGCGGTTGTTATCTTCGATCAGAAAAACAATTCAGCCCAGATTTTCTCAAGGCAGTCGCCAGAGCCAGCGACATTCGGCGGTCACAAGTTGCTTACATTCAGTTTAGACAACGACAGAATGGTTGACCTTGAAACCGGCAGTTCCTGGAATCCGACAACCGGGGAAGCAATCGAGGGAACATTGAAAGGATCCAAGTTAAAGGCCTTGCCCGGCATTCCTTCATATCGCAGAACCTGGGAAACATTTTACCCGGATTCAAAGTTCGAATAGACGGTTACTGCTGGCTGGCCATGTGGTTGATCGTCTCAATCAAACCATCCGCCAGTTCAGCCGCCAGTTCTTTGGAAAGCACGCGTGAATCGTAGTGCATCGTGATTTCGAATTGCCCGTTGTAGCCGTAGAACACGAACGAGACCGGCATGTCCTTGTAGTGCGGAGCAATATACTGAATCTGGTCGACGATCAGGTCTCCGCTTTGCAGTTTGCCTCCAACTTTGGGAAGTTTGACTCGATCAAGCGCTGAACCCAGGTTGGTAAAGTAAGTGGTCGCGCGGTTTTTACGGGACGCTGCACTGCGGCTGATCAAGCCCGGCACACAATTCATCAGCCGCAGCACCAGGTTCGGGAAGCGGTCGAATTTAAATTTGCGAATGATGCCCAGTTCGTAGTTGATTCCCCAAATCAGATTACGAGTATCGTTCAGCTCCTCGACTTTTCGATCAAGCTGAATCAAAGAGATCTTGTTGCAAGCCGAACAGCGGCGATCCGGAAACTCGCGCCGATTGATGGGAATCAGGACTCGGAGTTTGTTTCGTTGCTTGTTAAAACCGTGTCGAGCCTGCCATTCCCCAACCGACTGGAACACCGCGGCCAGGATCCACTCATTGACTGTCGCCCCAGACTGCAGGGCCAGGTTTTTCAGTCGAGCATACAGATCAACATCGAGCTTGCGAGCCATACAACTGGGAAAACTGGCAGGCAGCGGCAGGGAATCGTCGGGCAGGTCTGTCAGCCGGGCAATCCTTCCCAACTTGAATTTCAGCAAGCCATAAAATGGGATCCACTGTGCGGGCAGGCGGCGAATCCAACCTTTGCTGAACATGCCAATCTTGTTCCGCTTCAATAATTGTTGATCGTCGAGTGGCCGCAACTTGTGAGAAGCAGGCTGGCCTGTGCAGAGGTTTTGATAGATCAACAGCAGATCGACAGCCGCAATGAGTGAGCCGACTGCATCTGCTGTGGCATGATGAACCTGGAAGATGATTTCGACTCGACCCTTGCCCGCATCACAAACATCGATTCGAAGTCCGTTGGTTTCCGTCAGCTCGATCGGTCGGCCTGGTGGATTGTCGGGATCAAACTCCCGGTCGTGCCACTCGACAGGCTGAATGTCGGTGCGAACCCATTGCCAGGATTGCGTATCCAGCTTGCTGCGCATCATTGGATGGCGACTAAAGGCTATTTCCACCGCCTCTTCAAATTTATCGCGGTCGACCGAGCCGCTGCAACTCAATCGGCAGAATATCAGATTCGGATGCTGGGAGCTATGACGAAACCAAAGCAACTTTTCCATATCGGATAATGGAATCGCAATTTGTGATTGCATCGATTTCATTTACGCAAATTTCGCAAGCAACGTTTCCAGAACGATTCGAGTCGACGGTTGTTGATCGTCCAGCGATGAGTTGGTTTGGAATGGAATCCCATCGCCTCGAAAAAATGTACCAGTCAAGTTTAGGTCATGGCTGACACCATTGAGCACGTCGGCTGGTCGGGAAATCGCAGATTTTTGACTGGTTATTTCAATTCGCGAGATCGTTTCCAGCCTGGATTTGGCGGACTCGGACATTCCGGCGTCATCCAGCCGACCAAAGATAATTAACAAATCGCTCTTGCTGTCGGCCAACACCTGGCAAGTTCCGAATCGTTGCGGATCGTACTCGGGCTCTCGATTTTCGCTCAGGCGGACAGCCGCCGGGTAGCCGGTCAGCCACGTCATCGCCTCTTCAGCTCCTCGAAAATTATCATGTGTGGCAAGGTCCACCAATCGTACTTGAGTGACTGAATTCAACGCGACAACCATCCGGTGTACCAATTCAAATTCCCGGTTCGAACAACCTGTTGCCGAGTCGATCAGGAATACACAATATGCGGAACTGGTAATGGCCCGAGCCAGTTTAGCGAACTCACCAGTTGGCTTGTCCTTCTCATCGAAGGCCTGAAAGGTTTCTCGTAGTTCGATCGCCATCCGCTGTCGTGTATCCGCATCGGAATCTGTAGTCAGGCAAATGGCTGCGTCCGAAACAAAATGGTGACGGAACAAGGGAGCCACTCCGCTGACATCGCAGTCCCAACTGACCAGCAGATCAGCATTACGAATCTCGCCCAGTGAGCAACTTACCGAGCCCAGTTTTTGAAAACGCTCGACAGATTCAAGTTGCCGGTCATTCCATGTCCAGTCAACCGAAGCGTTGATTCTTTTGGCAAGCTTGATCGCCAGTCGCTGGTTCTCGGTGAGCAAACGACCGATGCCGCAGATTTGAGGTGCAAAAGCTTTCTCAATTAGCGTGACCGATCGGTCAATAGCAGCAGTGAAGGAAGCGGGTTCACCATCGATGGCGGTTGAATCGACAGGACCGGAAACATCCTGGTACCAACTCTGTCCCGACTCGCAGTCCAGTTCACGAATCGAAGCGGCAACGTCGCCGGACGAATCGACAGCGCAAGCACAGACGCAGCCCATGCAGTAACGCTGATTGGTGGACCGGCTGGCAAAGATGGCTCGTCCTCCTAAATGTTCAAACCGGGCATCAACGATTCGGGCATCTCCAGTTCTGGAGACTCAAGGGAAGCGACCGGCCAGTTACAATAATCGGCCGCGAAGTAGCCAC
The DNA here is from genome assembly GCA_964583205.1 of uncultured Pirellulaceae bacterium. Lineage (GTDB taxonomy): Bacteria > Planctomycetota > Planctomycetia > Pirellulales > Pirellulaceae > CALMEE01. Next base: position 14,160 of record CAZOXC010000016.1, read on the forward strand.
CCGGTCGACTGTTACCGCTCAATCCGCAACCACCAAAAGGTAATTTGCCACTGGCGCCAGTGGTTTGGCGGTTCCAATTGACCACGCCGGCACGGATATGCTTGATGAAATAATCGTAGTGTTTTTTCTCGTCGCTAATCAAGCCAGCCGAGAGTCCATAGGACGTGTTATTCGCCTCCTTGATTGCGCTTTCGAAATCGTCGACTCGAAAAACCTGCAACAAGGGGCCGAACACCTCATGATCGTTGCGTTTGCTCAGCTCGGTGCAATCAAGTAAACCCGGCGACAACAGCGCCTGGTTCTCGCGCTGTACCTGGCAAGCTTGCTGCAACTGAGCGCCTTGCTCAATCAGCTTTTGTTGAGCGGCAATCACATTATTTCCTGCCGTGTCAGAAATCACCGGCCCGGCGAAAGGTGCGGGATCGTCGTCCCAATACCCCATCGTGACCCCATCAATCATTTCGCCGATCGTTTGAATCAATTCATCATCCTTGTCACCCTTGACGACGAAGAGTCTGCGAGCGCAAGTGCAGCGTTGGCCGGCGGTCAGAAAAGCCGACAAAATTGTGGTGTAAGCGGCAGCCTTGACGTCAGAGAACTGGTGCGTGATCAAAGCATTGTTGCCACCCATCTCCAGAGCCAGCATCTTTTGCGGCCATGAACCGAACGTTTTATGGATCGCCGAACCTGCATTACTACTGCCGGTAAACAACATCCCGTCCAATTGCGGATCGTTGACCAGAGCCATTCCCGTTTCTCGCCCACCCTGCACCAGGTTCACGACACCATCAGGCAAACCGACTTGTTGCCACTTTTCGACCAGCCAGTGAC